>CAMYZH010000108.1 GCA_947303785.1 uncultured Clostridium sp. | reverse complement strand
TGGAAACATTTTTCCCACATATAACACATTTTAATGGTTCATCAAAATTATAAAATATTCCTAATAAAATATTTTTATAATTTTTCCAAATTGCATTTTTTAATAAAAAATCATTACAATAATTTAAAATTTCATTATTACATAATAATTGTTTAATTCTTGCAGCGGCTAAATGTTTTGGATAATTATATTTTTCATTTATATATTTTAAAATTTTTTCTCTCATTTTTCTTTATTCCTTTTTAATAATAAAGTATCTACTGGATCTATTTATTAATATAAAGAAGAAAAAAAAAAAATGAAAGCCTCAGGCTTTCATTTTAAATAAGAAATATTTTTCAATATTTTATAAAAATGGAGAATCACTATAAAGAACTCTATTTGGAAAATCCTTTGTTCTTCTAACTTTATTCCATGATTCGACTGGTGTTCTAAATCCAACTACACGTTGATATTTTAATACAGGCGCATTATGACACGGTGATTTTTCAAAACGACCAACATGCACCTTTTTACAAGATTTACACTGGGATAAGCAATCATCTAATGCGAAATAGATAACATTCATTTTCGCAGCAGCTTGAATTATGCTTATAATCTGTTCCTTTGTTAATTCTTGATCAATCCCAATATGGAGTATTGAACCGCCAGAAACAGATTCATCAAATTCACCTTGAATTCTAATACGATCAGCCATTAATGCCTCTTT
This sequence comes from uncultured Clostridium sp., assembly GCA_947303785.1. Lineage (GTDB taxonomy): Bacteria > Bacillota > Clostridia > TANB77 > CAG-508 > UMGS1994. Next base: position 1,795 of record CAMYZH010000108.1, on the reverse strand, counting down.
AATTAATGGAATGTATTGATTTGAATAAAGATCATAATCAACATTTGCAAATTGAAGCTTATCCTTTGCAGCAAATGTTACAGCAGCTGATTCACCTGGAATCTGCTCAACATTACGAATATTTCCATCAATAGCAGTTCTTTCATCATTAAGCTTATTAATTAAACTAATGATCTCTTTTCCTTTAGCAGTTCCATCTTCATTTCTAATATCCAAACCTAAAATTTCAAGGGCTTCAAATAAACCAATAAATCCAACTGTTGAATATTGTTTAGAAAGATCCATACATCCATATTGATACATAGGAAGATTACCGTTCTTAATTAAATACTTTAATGTTTCACGATGAATATCAAGGATATCTTGAGCAATTTTAACACGAGATTCAAGAATTCTAAAGAAATCAGTCCAATTATCACCTTCAGAACATTTAGCAATATAGGCAATTTGTGGAAGATTTAAAGCCACAACTCTGTGTGATCCAATTGATAAACCGCCAACACCAAAACTATTAGAATATTCTTTATCTTTAAGATCTTTCTTTAAAAGTGGATTAATATTATTACGAAGTCTGCAACAACTTGATAATGAATCAATTGAACTACTAGTATAAATATTTACTAATTTATTTTCAACTAATTTACTTGCAAGCCAATCAAGCCAATCTTTATCCATAATCTCGCCCGTCTCAGGAACTTTTAATTTGTTCCTCAATCATTACATCAATAAATAATCTCTGTGTTCTCTTTAAATTTTCTAAATCACATGTTGAAAAATCGGGGTTTGTATGTTTTTCAAACATTGCTTTACGCCAATACTTATCAAAAATTGAAACATTTGTAAATGGAGATTGATTACCTCTTGCCTTATCATTTACTCCATATATCCATTGTTGAAATCCTTGTTTTACATGTTTAACGGAATTTTCATCATTATACCATTCTTCTCCATAATCTTTTCTAATAAAATATTCGGCATAAGCAAGAAGGTCAGGAACTGCAATAGCTCCAACGCATTGAGTTGAAAGATTGTAAATATACTTAATTGAATTACTTATTAATGTATCAAAATGCTTAACAGGTTTTACTCTAATATTTTTTACCCATGGCATTCCTTCATTAATGATAGGAGCTAATGAAGCAGACCAACAATAGGGAAGAAGCCACCCGATGAAGATCGTGAATTCTAATACCGCCAGCAATCTCCAATTCTATCATTTTATTAGCACGTTTAATACCATGCTTTTTTAATGCAGAAGTCCATAAATGATATAAAGAATTTAACTTCATTAATGCCTTTGGAAATTCATAATTCCATGATAACATTGAAGTATCATTAACATTTGCATTTGCATCAACTGAAATATCAGCTGTTGTTTTTGTCTCAAGAAATTTATTTGTAAATCTGTTAATGTCTAAATTTTCTCTAGAAATTCCGCTCTAATTTAAACATTTCTTCTCCATACTTTTTCTGTAGCTTTTCAAGTAAACTTACAAAATGTGAATCAAAAGAATGGTTAATAATCATACTCATTTTTCTTTACAATCTCCTAATTATCTCAATTCAAAAAGTTATATATTTCTTATATTTATTTAAATAAATTAATTTTATCTAATAATTTTTAATTATTTATTCAGGCTTAATCAAGATATCTATATGAAATTAATAAGAAAACCGTGGTTTTCAGAAATAACTATAAAAAAATAATCAGATTATTTTTCTAATTCAAATAATCTGACCCAAAACAAATACTTTTTGTTTTTTGAATTGAAAAAGTGTATATTTTTTCAATCAT
>CAMYZH010000107.1 GCA_947303785.1 uncultured Clostridium sp. | reverse complement strand
TAATCAACATGAAATTCGTGGTGAAAAAATTCCACAAATTTTATCACTTGAAGAAAGAGATAATAAATTTCTAACAATTAATACAAATGGAGAAAGAATTGTTGGAAATGTCTTAGGATCAAATTATACAAGAGTTATTCAATTTATTGATAAAGCATCTTTACAGGTAATTCCAAATACAAATGGGGAATCATATGCGGTAATTGATAAAAATGGAAATCACCTTTCGGGATTTATTGATCCATCTGATGCCCCAATAACAAATACTGCAATGTCAGATGGTTATACTATTCAATTATTTGCAGAAGACAAAATTACTCCAATTCCAATAAATTTTGGATGGACATTTAATTGTTTCAATGGAATAGTTCATTTTAACCCAGAATTCAAACCAGGATCCGAAAACTGGATTAATAAAGGATTTGGTTCTCCTGTTTTAGAGGGCTTTATATACGTTGGCAAAACAACAACAGATAAAATATCAAAAATTTCAAATGATATTGAAACAACACAATCAAATCTTGAAAATGCAATTGCAAATGCTATAGCCATTCAACCATATAAATTTTCAACGGATCAAATGAATAAAGTAGATTCACCATTTCAAAAAGATGTAAATAATTCAACTGAATTTTATCAAAAATTAAGTTTTATAGTTCCAGGATATTGTTTTGAATTAACATCTTTAGATAAAAATGAAACAATGGTTACAGAAATGAGGCATTTACCTACAGGTGATACACAAATTTTTATAAGTTTTCCGTGGAATATTGAATATGATAAACCAATTATCCAAGTTGAATCCAATCCATCGGATGAAAATCAAGAAACGCCTCAACAAGTTTTGGGAAAATATTCATTTATTGCATCTACATTTATTAAAAATAATGGAAATAAAATTACAATAAAAGAACTTATAAATTGTGATGTTGAAAATTATGAAGAAATAATAGAAGGCCCTTATACTTATGTAACAGATACGGAAACAGGATGGAGAGTTCCACAGCCTGATCCGTGTATAGAAAATAATCCATGTCAATCAAATTCATCTATAAATGTTAATATAAATTTAGATTAAAATTACATTAATTTATATAGTATTAACAAAAACGGGAATCAGAAGATTCCCGTTTTATTTTTAAATTTTAATGTCATCTAAATTAACATCATCATTCTCTAAATAATTATCCTCAGCTTGAGTTTCACTATCAAAATCTTCTTCATCTTTTTGCTTTGTTTTCTTCTTTCTTTCAATCTTTTTATAAGATTGATTATCATTTGATAATAATTCGGCAATTGATTTTGCTTCTTGAATTGGAATATAATCATTTTTATATTTTTCAACAAGACAATTAAATCCTTCACAATAAAAATCAGGATGCTTCATCTTTAACTGAACTTTATCATTATCTTCTGAAATTGGAATTGGCTCTCCAATCTTATCGGTTTTAAGTTCTAAATAATGAAGAATACCATCTAATGAAGCAATCTTTTCCTCCTTAGAATATTCATCCCAAAGATCTTTATTAATCAAAATTTTAACATCAACATCATCAGTTAAACGATTAAATGATGATACAATTCTTAATGCTAAAGCAATAGGTTTTCCCATCTTTTGAAGAGCTGGAGACTTCAAATTCCCTTCTTTATCATATTTTCCAAATTTATAAAACATTTTAATATGGATATCATATGATCTAATCCATTCATATTTTTCATCTGCTAAAACATTTTCAAGAAGTTTTTCATCAATTTGATTGGCGAGTTCAATGTTCATTATAATTCTCCTAAATTTATCTTTAATCATATATTAGTTATAATAACATTGTTTTAAGTGTTTTAAACTTTTTATTTTTCACTATAGTTTGTTTATTTTATTTAAAAGAAAGAAAAATTAATATTATGAACTTATTAGATCTAAAACCTTACATGGGCGATATGGTTTATGAATATGTGTCTGGAGTTAAAAGACACTCAGGAAATAAACTAAATTTTAGATGCCCAATTTGTGGAGATGGAAAAAAGAAAACATCACATCGAGGATGGTTTTATCTTGATACAGGTTCATATCTTTGTTGGAATGCCGGATGTCCTGCACAAAATGGTATGTCAGGATTAAAATTTTTGTCATTAGTATCAGGAAAAACAATTACTGAAATTAGATCAGATTTAATAAAAAAAGCAGGATCTTTCTCTTCAACAATTAATAATGATATAGAAATAAAAGATATTTCAACTACATTATTTAATGAAAATAAAAATAATGAAATTAAACATCAATATATTATTGATAAAATAGATCATGGTGAATGGACTGACAAATTACCAAAATTTGTTGAAAAATATATTATTGATAGAAAATTAAATAAGGCAACATATTTACCAAAATGGTTTAATTTTTATTATGACAAAAAAACAAAAAGATTAGTAATTCCGTGGTCAAATGAATATTATCAAGAAAGAAAATTATTATCATCTCAAAAAGATGAAAACAAATATTTATTTCCTCCAAATATCCAAAAACCAA
>CAMYZH010000106.1 GCA_947303785.1 uncultured Clostridium sp. | reverse complement strand
AAAAAATAAAGAAAGGAGTCGTATGGTTATTTAAGTTATTAAATATATCATACAAGAGATTTATGTATTTATTAACTGCACCACCAAGAACAGGAAAATCAACTGCCATTAAAAAAATAGTTAATATTCTAGGACCTAATAATTGTGGGGGTTTTTACACAGAAGAAATAAAAAAAGATGGAGAGAGAACAGGTTTTAAAATTATTTCATTAAATGGAGCTGAAGGTGCTTTAGCAGATGTATCATCTGAGAGCCCATATAGAATTAGTAAATATGGAGTTAACCTAAAAGTTTTTGAGAATATAGGGTTAAAAGAATTATATAGAGCAGTAAATTCAAATGATGTAAAGTATTTGATAATAGATGAAATAGGACCAATGCAACTTTTCTCAAAAGAATATAAAGAACTGTTATTAAAATTGTTATCAATAAACAAGCCAATTATAGGAACTATATTTTATGCAAATTATGATTGGTTAGATGATTTTAAAAAGAATGAACAAGTTGCATTAATTGAAATTAATGAACAAAATAGAAATACTATTCCACTTCAAATAGTAGAAAAAGTAACAAAAGAAGATTCAAAATTTCAAAGTAAAATTCAAAAAGCGAAAAGGTATATATTAGAACCAGAAAGATTTACATTTAAAGGTAATAAAACAATTATTACTTCTGAACACGGAATTAGAACTGTAGTATATGAAAACAATAGATATAATTGTGATTGTGAGTATTATAAAGAAAAAGGAACGTGTAGTCATATCATTTCTACAATTATCAAATAAGACATATATTAGTAAATATTGTACAAGAAAAAGATATGCAAAATGAAAGAAGTAAATAATCAATTTCTAAATATTACATATAGATTCTTATAAGGAGAATAAGAGAGGATGAAAGAAAATAAGATAATAACAATCACAGCATTTTTTAATTTAATTGTAGCATTTTTAAAACTAATTTCAGGGATAACTTTTTCATTTTCAACATTAATAGCCGATTCAATTCAGTCATTTATAGATTTTTTTACAGACATTGCAAGCATAATAGCCAATAAAGTAGGAAAGCGAAGAGCAAATAAAACATATCCATTTGGATATGGACAAGTATATTACTTAGCTAATCTATTTACTGGCTTTTTATTGTTCTTAATAGGAATATTTATAATTTATCAATTCTTCTTTTTTAAAATTAATTTTGAACCCAATATATCAATAGCAATAGTACTTATGATTGTTTTACTTTTAAAAACAATTGTTATAAAATTATTGCAACATTATGGGAAAGAATTTAAAAGCGAATTGATGATTGAAGCATCTAAAGAATCAAGAGCTGATTTTATATCTACCTGTGTAGTTCTAGTAGTATTAATGATTTCGTTTTTAGAAGAGTATATACCTAGCTTTATAAATGTTGATAAAATTGGAAGTTTAGGAATGGCAATATATGTATTTTATACATCAATAAAAATGATGATATCTAATATAAGAGGAATGTTTACAAATGATGAGGACAACAATGATATTAAAGAAGAAATAGAAAATGAATTAAAAAAATTTAAAAATATACAGTGCAAAAGAGTTAAAGTAATAAAAATGTCATCATACTATAGTATATTTTTACAAGTAAGAGCAGATGAAAATATAACCATAAAAGATTATCTTCGTATTGAAAAAAAGGTTAAATCTCAGCTAAGAAGTTCAAACCAATTAATTAGGTTTATTGATATAGAACTCTTGTAAAAATAAATCATTAAAAGATTATTTGATAATTTAAAAGGAGAGTCACATGGAAAAAATAATTGAAATTGAAAATTTAACTAAAAGTTATGGAAAGTTTAAAGCGATAGATGATTTATCAATCTATGTTGAAAGAGGAAAGATTTTTGGATTACTTGGCCCAAATGGAAGCGGAAAAACAACAACAATTAATTGTATTTTATCATTACTAAACTTTGAAAAAGGAACTATAAAAATATTTGGTAAAGAAATGCGGACCTAATTGTTATGATATCAAATCTAAAATTGGTGTTGTATTCCAAGATGTAGCTGTTTTTGATGAATTAACAGTATATGAAAATATCAATTATTTTTGTGGACTTTATATAAAAGATAAAAGAAAAAGAAAACAATATGTTGAAGATGCGATAAAACTAACAGGATTAGAAGAATTTAGAAAATTCAGACCAAAACAATTATCTGGAGGTTTGCTTAGAAGACTAAATATAGCTTGTGGAATTGCACACAAACCTGAATTAATATTTTTAGACGAACCAACTGTTGCAGTAGATCCTCAAAGCAGAAATAGTATTCTAGAAGGAATAAAAGAATTAAACAAAAATGGAGCTACAATTGTATATACTACACATTACATGGAAGAAGTAGAACAACTATGTAATAGAATTGCAATTCTTGACAAAGGAAAAATAATTGCAATAGGAACAAAAGAGGATTTAAAGGAACTAATCACCATGGGAGAAAAAATAACAATTGAAGTAGAAAACTTAAGCGATAAGGTTTTATCTGATTTAAAAAATATGGAAAAAATAATAGATGTTAAGTATGAAGATAG
>CAMYZH010000105.1 GCA_947303785.1 uncultured Clostridium sp. | reverse complement strand
TCCAAAAATAATTAAAAATTACATCATAATGTAACGTAAAAATGCTAAAACAGTCCCTAATATTAAACAAAAAATGAAGAAAAAAATTGCAAATCTCCTAGTAATAAAAACCACCTCCTAATAATCATTATTTTCTAACATATCCTCTTTAATTTTTAAAGCCGCTTCATTGGTAGGGTCCAATTTTAAAACCTTTTCCAAATATCCTCTAACCTCAGAATAATCTCCCTTATCTAAAAGAACAAAAATTTTATTCATCAAATCATCAATACTATTAGGGTAAATAGCCAGTAATATATCTAATGTGCCCATGGCTTCATCCAATAATCCCATATTAATAAATATTTTTGACTTAGTTGACAATGCATTCAAATCGCTTCCATCAACTTCAAGGGACTTATTAACAAATTCCAATGCCAAATCCCATTCTTCTTTGTTAAAATAAAAGCAACTTTTATTATATAAAATATGGAAGTTCTCTGAATCAAGCCTTAAGATTTTTTCACAACATTCCAAAAACAGATCATCTTTTCCCATTTTAAATAGGACATCAGATTTTGCTATCAATGCTATTAAATTTTCAGGACAGATATCTAATGCCAAATCATAATACTTCAACGCTTCATCATATAAACCTTTGTAAGATAATGCCTGAGCCTTGAAGTAGTAAACATTGAAATTTACATCCTCAGATTCCAAATAATCATCACAATAATATATGACCGAATCCAGATCATATAAAGCAGTATAACAAGAAAGAATATGCTCTATACACTCATCCTTATTAAATCCGGCAAAATAAACTTTCTTATAAAAATATAGTGACTGCTTAAAAAACCTCAAAAGATAAAAAAATTCCCCCAAAAACAATAAGAACTCTTTAAAAATAAAAAACATTCTCTTTGCCTCCATTAAATAATAATGTCTGTTTTATTACTTTTAACTCCAGTGAATAATATCTCCAAGTACCATTATAATATTTATATTCTACATCATCAAAAGTATTCAAATCATAAATCCAATGAAATGCAAACATAAACCCAAGCACGAGATTCAGATAATCATTTAAAAAAAAAATATTAAACTCTAGTTACATCAAGTGTAATATACTTGGGAGGAATTGGAAAATATGGTTCAAAATATAAACGTAAAACAAAATGCTTAACATTTCTTGGAACCTTCACAGTATAATCCAAATTATGATTACTATTCAATTCTATTTTTGTATTATTATAATTTAACTCTGAAGAACTTAAATATACTCCTTTAATAAAATTATTCGCAAAATAATCTGTTGAAGCATTAATGCCTATATGATAATCAGTATCATTAGAATGCCATACATTCACATAAACCATTTCTGTGGGAAATATATTACCTTTAGCAACCATAATGAAAGTAGCTAAAAAAGTTACAAATAAGAAAATTATTATGGATGCCTTAATTAATTTTTTCCAATTAACAGAATACTCTCCATATCCATTAAACTCTAAAAAATCAAAAATTTCAAAGAAAGATTTTAACCCCATAGCCCTCATCCTCACATTATCTATTTAATTTGTCTAATATTTCACTTTCCATATTTTTTACCAAAACATCATTAGGATTAATCCCGTATGCTTCATTAACATATTCCAAAGCCCGCGCATAATCCTTTTTATCAGAATATATCTTTATCTTCATACATAAAACATCAAAATAATCCATACCTCTATCTAAAGCAAAATCACATAACTCAAGAGCCTCATCAAACCTGCCTAGCTCACATAAAATAATTGATTTATTGTTAAACGCATCCCCAATATCAGTAGAATTCATTAAGATATCATCTAAAATTTCAAATGAACCATCAATATCATCTGAAAAATACAATAAGGTTGCTTTATATGATAGATTTGTAGAATTTGGCTCTAAATCCGCAAAAATATTTGCACACTCCAAAGCACCGTTATAATTTTCCAAGGCACATAATGAATTGGATTTACTTTTTAAAGCATATAAATTATTTTCATCTAATTTTAGCATCTGATTTGCATATTCAATAGATTTCTTATAATCCCCTTTATCAAAATAAACTTTTGATTTCAAAGCGAAAGCATCTAAAAACTTAGAATCCTTTTCTAAAGCAAAATCACATAACGCAAGAGCTTCATCATATCTGCCAAGTTCACATAAAAAAGTGAATTTGGTATTAAATGCTTCTTTAAAATCAGCATAATTCACCAAAACATTATCCAATATTCCAAATGAATCATCAACATTACCTAAAAAATATAATAAAACCGCTTGATTTGACAAATTAAATGATGTTGGCTCTAAATCAACAATAATATTTGCACACTCCAAAGCACCTTCAAAATCACCTAACTGACGTAAAGAATCAGATTTACATTTCAAAGCAAGGAGATTATTATTATCTAATCCAAGTATTTCATTGGCACATTCAATAGTTTTATTATAATCCTTTTCCACTAATGCAAATTTTTTCATTTTTGAATTTAATTTTTTTATTTTTAATGAATTAAACATTATTAATACCCCCACTCATAACATGAAACAGTGATTGTATACTCCTCATTCTCTTTATCATATTC
>CAMYZH010000104.1 GCA_947303785.1 uncultured Clostridium sp. | reverse complement strand
TCGTAAATTCATGGAACTGGCGAGCAATGTCAGATCGCAGAATATAACCCATACCAGATAATAATTTTTTTACATGGGAAGCTAAAAATATAAAAACCGGTCAAAATTGGACAATGCATAATAAAAAAGAACATGTTACAGTTACGGATGCTTTAGCTGAAATAGAAGAAGAACTAGATAAAAAAGAATATACTGCAATATTTTCTTTTGACTCAGGTGTTGAATTAACAGGAGAAGATTTTTTAACACTTAAAAAAGAAGCATATAAATATGCAGAAACACAATGTGAATCTATGACAGATATAAAAATTTTTGATCCTTCAAAGAATTTAGTACTTTATGTAACTTATGCTAAAGATGGTTTTGAAAATGGTAAAAAATTTAAAGTTATAGAAGGTGGTGAATTTTAACTTTTATATTTTAAAAAGATTTTTAAGGATGGTGTAAAAGCCATCTTTTTTATTTTAAAGAAAGATGAAAAAGATTAAATTTTAAATATAATGAGTGTTTAAATATATAAAAAGAAAGGTTTGATTAAATATGGCAGGTGCAAATTTTAAGTCATTTTTAAATAAGTATAGAGAGAAAACTGGATCAAGTTCAATTTCAGAATCAAGATATGGGGAACCAAGTTATTGGATTTCAACAGGTTCAATGGCATTAAATAGAATTTGTTCAGGCAGTATTAAGAAGGGAATCCCAAGTGGAAGAATTACTGTATTAGCTGGAGAAAATTCAGTTGGTAAATCATTAATTGCAGCAACATTAATTGCAAATGCTCAAAAAGATGGTTGTCAACATGTATTTTATTTTGATTCTGAAGGTGGCGCTGGAAGAAAGTTTTTTGAAAATGCCGGATGTGACCCAGAATCAATTGAACAAATTTTAGTTGAAAATGTCGAAGATGCTCAAATTAAAATTCTTGATACATTTAATATGATTATGGAATATAAAGAAAAAGATCCTGAATCAAAATTTTTATGTGTATTGGATTCACTTGGTACATTAGTTGCTGCTAAAGTATTAAGAGACGCCGAAAAAGATAAAGTTGTTTCTGAAATGGGTGGGAGAGCAAAAGTTGTTAATAATATGATGAAAGCTCTCACAATTCCTGCTTTAAAAAGTGATACACCAATGATTGTTATTAATCATGTATATGATGATCCTGCAAGTCTATTTACAAGTAAAATTAAAGCTCAAGGCGGAGGAAAAGGTCTTGGTTATATGGGATCTATAAATATCCAATGTTCTCGTTGTCTTGAAAAAGATGAAGATAAAAATTCAGAATCATTTTATGGTCAATCAAGATTACATTTCTTTACTATTAAAAATAGAATGGTAAGACCTTCACTGGAATGTGACATTTGGCTTGATTTTAAGAAAGGATTTGTAAAACAATGGAAGTCTTTATTTGATGAAGCAGTAAGAGGAGGCTTTTTTATTAACACAAAGCAAGGTTGGTATTCTTGTCCAACATGGGAAGATCCAGAAAAGAATTTTAGAACTTCATATTTACAATCAAATCAAGCAACTCCAATTTGGAAAACTTTTCTTGATAAATTTAATGAATGGAGCGAAAATGATTTGGCATATAAAGCTCTTGATCAAAATATTGATGAAGATGAATTGGATGAACTTGTTGAAAATTCAGATGATGAAGATATAGATAAATAAAAAAAAACAGAAGACAAAGCCATTTATCAACGATAAAAGCCTTTATAAATAAATAATTTTATTAAATAATTTTTAATTATGAATAAATTTGATAAATTATATAATTTAATAACGGAAGATATTAATTCAAATAGAAAATCCATTCGTAAAGTAAATCAAATGGATCCACATGAGTTCATTGAATTTTTAAAAGAGTTTTTACCATTAGTTAAAAATGGAAAGGTAGATTTAAAAGATGTTAGAGTAACTGAGAAAGTGGATCGGTTCAGCAATTTCTTTAGCTTGGTTTGATAATGATATGAAGTTTGAATCATCTTATTCTGGTGTAACATCATGGGATAATCTTCCATACCCTGATGCAGGAAAATTTTTATATGAAACTTATAGACTTATATTTAGAGATATTGCAGAACAATTTGGCGATTTTAAAATTAAAGGTGAATTAATTTGGATTAATGGAATGGAGGAAGATGGAAAGGTAACTCCAGTTGGAGCTTCTTATCTTACAAATAAATTTGGTCAATTTGGTGGAATTGTTGTTTTTGAAATATTTAAAATTCAAGATAAAGATTTAATAAGATTTTCTGAAGAAGATGAGCAAACTATTATGGAAATGATTCAAGATATGAATAATGATGAATTTACATTTTATTTAAGTAAAGATATTCTATTAAATTAAAATGTTAATTTCAATTTAAACACAAATGAATTATTAAAAATTATTTCTAAACCTGAATTTAATAAATCAAGATTTGATAAAGAAAAAGATGCTAAAATTTTAGAAGAAATTTCAAAAATTCAAAATAATGTTGTTTCTCAATTATCTACCATTGTTGATAGATCAAAAGGTGCATTTTCAGCTGAAGGTGATTTAATTGAAGGTATTGTTTTAAAAATTAATTCAACCGGAAATCAATATGGAATATTTTCAAATGG
>CAMYZH010000103.1 GCA_947303785.1 uncultured Clostridium sp. | reverse complement strand
AATTCATCTATATCTGGACGTTCTAGCATTGATATATTATCTTCACCATATTTTTGTAAAATAACTTGTATATTTCCAGATTTATTAGTTGGCTTACGTTGCTATGCCCATACTCGTCGTAAAATACCATCATCTCTTCTTAATTTTAAATTACAATGTTCACCGGTAATTTTTCGACGGTCTGGTGTTAATCTGCCAGCTTTATGCGTTGGATATTTTTTGTTTATAGCGTCTACTAAAGTTAATGTATTGTTAACATTTCCTGCATGCCCATGATCAGCATTTGCATAATTATATTCATTTAATGCGGTCTATACACTTTTATTAATGGCTTTTATAATTTTATCATATAATGACATATTAAATAATAGTTTTTATTATTTATTCTACATCATTTTTTAACATTGTTTTTCGTTCAGATGCGTTGCCTTTACCGAACCATGACCGCAAACTTAAATCTGCTAAATCATCTTTAACAAAATAATGAAATATAGGATTTTGCATCATTTCTTTATATAAACGATTAGTTTGAGTTCCAAGTCCTTTCAAATATGTAATTTTATATCCTTTAAGTTTTGGTTCTTCTTTTTTGTAATCAGCCAAAGTATAAAATTTCTTTAATTCCGCTCCTTTTTCTGCAGTTATAATTGGTGAAATAGAACGACATACCATTTTATTTTCATATAATTCTGGAAATAGATTTAAAAAGTTTAATAATAAACCACAAATTGCAGAACCGTCAGCGTCTGCATCAGAGCATACCACAATTTTTCCAAAATTCAAATCATCTGGTTTATTCTTTTCTCCCCATTGTAAACCAATAATAGTTATTAAATCACTAAGTTCTTGATTTGCCATAACTTTAGTTGGTCCTAATCCATTAACATTTAGAATTTTTCCTCTAAGCATATAAGCTGCTTGTGTTTGAGGATTTCTAGCAGATCTAAAGCCTGCACGAGCGGAATCTCCCTCAAATATCCATAATTCCCTATCTTTACGAACTTTTGTATTTGCATCAATAAACTTATCTGAATTGCGAATCTTTGTTTTTGCTTGCTTATTTAATTTGCGTAAAGTTTTTTGATCTTCAACTTCTACTTTTTGTTTATACCAATCAATAACAATATTAACTATTTCAGATTTACAACATTCTTTAATAAACTTATCTGGAATTGAAAACTTATAATCTGGATCCATTGAGAACCGCTCAACGGGTGTCGTGAGTTCTTCTTTAGTTTGGGAATTAAATGCTGGATTTGCAACATGATATATACAGAACATTGTATATTTTCCATCAACATTACGTGGCCCAACATCTAATTTATTTTTCTGTAATATTTGTGTAGCAATTGCTTTATTAATTTCATCTCTAATAGCTTTGATATGAGTTCCTTTAGAACATTCAGCACCATTAACAAAACCAATATTTAATCCTCCATCTGGATATATCCAAACCAATTTTTGTTTATCTTTAAATGATATACAATTTTCTTGATCAATATAATCAGAATAAAGTTCTATATATTCTTCAAATGTTTTAAAATTCCATTCAGATTTTCTAATTATTCCATTATCATCTTTAAAAATATATTTAGCAGATAAACCAGGATTTGCAGCACATAAATCAATAATTCTTTTTTCAATAATAGTTGCAAAATCATCTGTTACTTCATTAACATCTTCAAATCGACTCCAATCAATATCAAATTGAAATTCAGTAAAATGATCACAAGAAGCTTGAACTTTTTCATCATCATTTTTGGTTTTCATATTATTAGACCATGATCCAAAATATGATTTGCGAGTATCAGCTGTATATACTGAAAAATATTTTGAAAAAATGTTGCAAATCTTACACCCGAGCCCATTTGTTCCAATGCCGTCACGTGCCTCAGTATCATCATAATTAGATCCAGTTCTTAAAGATGAAAAAATAAATGCAGGAACATACATATTAGCAGTTTTGTGTTTAACAACTGGTATGCCTCCATTATCTTTAATTCTAAAATGTCCAGATCGTGTAAATTCTATTTCAGCTTTAGTTAATCCCATATTGTCTTTACGACGATATTCATCTGCAATATTAGAAATAATCTCATCAATAAGTTTTAATAAACCTGGCGTATATGACATTTCTGACATTATCATTTTAGCATCATCTATATCATATACAAACATGTTTTTTAACTCTTCACGAACAGAACCAATATACATGCCATTTCGAAGTAGAACGTGGTCAAGTTCAGAAACTTGTTGGTACTTTTCTTCAATTTTTTTCATATCTTTCAAAATATTTTTCTATATCTATTATAGTCCAAAATTCTATGTAGTTTAATTTATTTTGTTTTGCAATATTTCTTTTATTTGGATCTGCTATAGTCCATGTATTTATGGCAGCATTATAAAAATCTTTATTTTGTGATTTCCAATATTCTAATAATTTTAAATCATTTATATTATTTTTATCAAATGGGTGTGGACCATGTGTCCACATTCCCTAATATTCAATATATAAATCAAGAGATTTAATATAAAAATCACAATTAAATGGATATAATTCTGATCTATACTAACATATAATATCGCCTTTATTAAATATATTTATTAATTTTTTATTATTTTCTTTTAAATTCATTTATAAATATTTAATTCAAATATTATATTTTA
>CAMYZH010000102.1 GCA_947303785.1 uncultured Clostridium sp. | reverse complement strand
TTTTTAAATTTAATTATTTTTACTTTAAATTTATTAGTTATTTAATAATGTTTTAGTATTATTTAATCATAATAAATTAGTTAATAATAATAGTTTTAATAATCATAAATCAAATCATAAACATAAATTTAGAAATAAGAAATTATTTGACTAACTTTATACAAAGTTTCGTTACCACTATTTAAAGCTTTATTTCTTAATAGAGCGGGAATTAAGCTAATAACACAAGGCCATAAATTGCATAAAATAAAGGCAACAAGAACGTTGGTGAAATAATGTCCTTGAGAATTTTTGAATACAGCGCAGAATGCAGATCCATAATACCAGAATAAGAATAATAAAGCACCAGAAATAGCATACATAACAATTAATTTTACTTTTGAAATACCTTTCATTTTATCAGCTAATTGTCTTCTTTCTCTTTCATCATTTAATAAAGTTATTTTAGAAATTTCTCTTTCATTTAATGAAACAAATCTAATAATTAAGCTTGCAATTAAACAGCATAAACTAGATAAAATAATATTTGGAATATGAACAGCAGCATTTGTATTTCCTTTATAAATATAAATTGCTCTCATAATACTATCATTAAAGAATAAAGCAGTGAAAGTTAAATAGAATCCAATGAATAAAATGAAAAGAGCAATTTTAGTTGTACGTAAAATAAAGTCATCAGAAGTATAGAAAGTGAAAACAAATAATTGTTTCATTTTTAATAATGACCAATAATATTTAATAAATGATCTACGGTCTTTTTTAGATGCTATACTAAATTCGGCGAAATTTAATTGGTCTTCAGTTAATAAAAGATCTTTTTGAGCATTTCTTGCTTTTTGCATTTCACTTTCTTTAATTTTCCTCTTTGAATTAGAAATACCTTCTGGTTCTCTAACTTTTACTTTATTAACTGAAGTATCGGGTACTTTTGGTTTTTTATCTCTTCCAGCAGCTTTTTTATCATCTTGAGTTCCAATTGGTTTTGGTGGATTAGCAATTCTAGGAATTCTGGCTAATTGACTGAATAAAGAATCCATTTTTCCTCTTTCTTTAACGAAATGGAAGACAATAATACCAATTAAACTGGCTAATCCAGTGAGTAAAATATATGATCCGAAATTCTTTTTTTGTCCTTTTGAAGAAAATACTTGAGAAGCGCATTTAAATACTTCAATATTTGATCTTTTACTAATTAAATCTCTGAAATCTTTTGGCATTTCATTTGTAACTATATCTCCGGTATATTCTTCAGCTTCAACTCCTGGAACAGGTTTTATATTACATATACATGTATATAAATTAGTTGAAGTATTATATCCAATGAATTTACATCCAGTTTCGCATAAATTTATATTTTCATCAAAGTAGTCTTTTCTACGATCATCTAATAAGACATCATTTCCATTTTCATTAGTGAAGTCAGTACAAATATCATTATAGAAAGGACTATTAACATCAAAAACATTATATCCATTTACAACGACTGAACCTGTTTTACTTTGGAATTGGGTTACTAGATTTTGAATATTAAATGGATTAGTAACAGTAACTGATGTTCCTGCTGATTCGCAATCTGATAGAGGTAAGAAAGCTCCTAAAGAAGTTGAGAAAATTTGATAATCTACAGAATTTCCATAATAATCACTAAATTCTTTGAGCATATCTGATTTTATAATCATTAAATCTTCTTCTTCTGATAGACCATATTTCTTTTTAAGAATAGCTTCGCATTCAGAAAGATCTACAGCTGATCCTCCAGTGCCTGAACCACCTGAATCTCCAGTATCTTCACCTTTTAACCATTTTTCTATTTTTTCTAATTCTAATTTGAAAGTAGTTAATTCTATTGTTATGTTATTTCCTGCAATAATTCTAGGTTCAGGAATATTATATAATTGACCATTTCCAAACATACCATTTAATTGATCAGTAATTGCAACAACATCTAAATTATAAGATTTAGCGAAATATTGGAAAAAGCTACTTGAAATGAATTGACTAATAGTAATAGAAGTATTTAGGAAGTCATAAGGATTTTTCAAACCAAATGGATTTCTTAATAAAATAATTGCAGCTACAGTATGATTTATTTGGCATTCACCATTTAAAACTTGAGTTACAGGACAATACTCAACACATTCATGAGTTTCATAAATGAAATATGGGAAATTTTCTGTACAAGAAAAGTTATAAAGACAAACATCACAATATTCTCCACAATCATCTTCATCCCTTCCAACAAATGGAGCTAAATCATAATCATGATAATATGGATAAACACCGCATTTGTGTTGTTTTCTATAACAGTTTCCATATGGCTTTTTAATGTCAGGTTTTACAAATTCATAGTTATTTCCATCTCTGCAAGAAGTACAATTCATTAGATAGGTATTACCCCATGATTCACATGATTTGCATCTGAAATAACAATCTGATAATTTGTTGTACTCTTCTATATCTATAAATGTTTTTTCTCTTCTTTCGCCACAATAAAAATCATTTTCAGGTTGTCTATAAGATTCATTTCTATACTTACAATTTAAGCAAACAAGTTTGTTATCTTCTTTAAAAGGTACACCACCGACTCTAACTGATTCATCATATATATATTCAGTTACTCCTTGACATTCCGTTTTGTTAAAACAAAGGAAAGGTACTTTTTCTTCGTGA
>CAMYZH010000101.1 GCA_947303785.1 uncultured Clostridium sp. | reverse complement strand
TTAAATACCCATTTATTATTTTGATTATTTCTTCTATTATTATCTTTATCGTTTTCATTTTCTTCTTCGTTTTTATCTTCTTCTTCGCCTATACTTCCCAAATACTCTTTTCTATTCTTAAAGCCTATCAACTTCCAACATGCTTGCTCTGCCTGTTCTATTCTTTGTCTCTCTTCTTCTGTTAAGTCATTATCATATATATTTGCAAATGAAGTTCTAAATATTACCATTTTTCTTGTTTTGGATATATTTTTATCTTTTAATGCTCTATATATTAATTCTAAATCATTATTTATACACATCGCTCTTGCATCTTCTGGTCTTATTTCTGATTTTTTCATCATTTTTTCTAAAAATTTATCATTTACATATTCTCTTAAGGTATCTATTAAAAGTAAATGTGAGTTATATAAATTTTCAAGATCTTCATTTTCCAAATTTAAATTAAATGCCTCTAGTAATTCTTCATCAAGTTTCCTTTTTTCCTCTACTGTTTTATCTCTTCTGATAAGATTTCTATATAATTGGATATATTGTAAATATTCTTTTGTATAATTTCCTTCTGTTTTTTCTTCTGCTATTTCTTCTTGACTTTTTCTATATAATTCTGCTAATTTTTCTACTGAAAGCATTTGAGCAATCTCTTGTTTTTCTTCTGTTTGCATTCCATCTATTGCTTCAAAACTTATTTTTTCTTTCATAAACATATCAAATATTTCTTTTGCTGACAACATTTGTCTATCACATAATAGTTCAAATGTTTCTTGATCAATAGTATCTAACTGTAATAAATAATCTTTTGCTTCTTTATCTGTAACCATATTTTCAGTCATTAAATCTTTCATATCTGCTTGAGAAATCTCTCCATTTTGATATAGCCTATTATATATTTTTTTAGGTAATATCTTATTTCTTAATAAAAACGCAATTGAACCTTCTTTTTTTGCTATCTGCTCATATTCTTCATCTTTAAAACTTATTACAGCTAGTTTGTCAGGATCTTGTTCAGCAACTGAACTTGACTCCTGTGAAGTATCCAAAAGTTGTGATTTTATTGCTTCTTCTTCATTTTTTGAAACATAATACCCATTTTTAGTAATTCTTCTACAACACTTTTCTATTTCTGAATATGAAAGATTGTCTAAATATGCGCAATACTCTGATTTAGCAGATATCCTTGTTTCTTTATTGACAATTGACTCAAAACATATTTTTAGTAATCTAGATAGCTTTTTATTGACATTATCATCAATTTTGTTATTTTCTAGTGTATCTCTAATTTTATCTGTAGCAATAAGTAAAAATCTATCTAAATCAAATTCTGATGGATATTTTTGAAAATATTTTTTTATTGTTTCATAGCATAATGTTTTTTTACTACTATCAGGATGTTTTTTTAAAAATTCAAAAAATACATTTACTCCTTTATCTAGTTCTTCTAGTCTTTCCCCGTTTAAATAATTTAATTTTTCTTCTAATGTATACTCTTTGCTTAGTTCTGCAATATCTATACTCGTAAGTATAGTCAAATATTTTTCAAATTGCTCATTTTTACAAAATAAACCTAATTCTTGAAGGCTTAATACTGAAAACAATATAGCAATACTACAATTTAATTCTTTTAATAAAGATTGAATTTTATCTAGCCTTGCTGCATTGTTGAATTTGTCTGGTGTTACTTTACCTATTAATTCTTGTGCTGTTGTTCGTTCAATTTCTAGGCTCTCTGGGTTTACATAAAAAAATCTGTAATTAGAACCTTGCAAATATTTTTTACAATTAGATGCGATTTCAGGTTCTTTCATTTCTTTATCACCATCTAATAATGTTTTATATGCAAAAAATACATAGGCTTCTTCATCGATTAAACCTTGTGAATATGCTTCTCTTAAGGTCTTTTCTATTTCATCATCCATTTCTTTAAGTATTATTTCTGAAATTTTAGGAGTAATTTCCTGTTCAGCATATTTAAGGTAATAAATTGCTAATATTCTATCATTTAATTCGTCATATTTTTTCTCATCTTTAAGAACATATTCAAGATATTTACTATTTATTCTTGTTCCATATTTTGATTCTAAATCTTTAAAGGTTGCCTTACTTCTACCCATTTTAGATTCCTCCTTATATTCTTTATAAAATTCTTCTTTCTACTCTAATCTACTACGAGAATCTAGTACTCTTTTTATTTTTTGATTTACTCTTCCTATTTCTTCTGGTGTTCTTTGTCCCTGAGTTCTTGCTTCAAAGTAATCTGCTAGTTGAGTTGGCCATTTTCTTGTATGACTAATTGTTGTTACTTTTCCCTCAAACTCTGGTCTACTATCTATTACTGATGGATATATATCTTCTCCAATAATTATTTCATTTTTTATCTTTTCAAATTCTTCTATTGGCATATCAATTATTTTGGTTGCTCTACCATAATTTGGTCTGTCATGTTTATACATTTTTTCTAGTAAAACTCTTCCACCTTTATAATCTGGAAACTTGTATATTATTAGTCCTGATTCCAAAAATTCATATGAATGTGGACCCATTAAATCTATCAAATCCCATCTTAATGATGGATTAAATACCCATTTATTATTTTGATTATTTCTTCTATTATTATCTTTATCGTTTTTATCTTCTTCTTCGCCTATACTTCCCAAATACTCTTTTCTATTCTTAA
>CAMYZH010000100.1 GCA_947303785.1 uncultured Clostridium sp. | reverse complement strand
AATGTTTTACAGTATAATTTCCATGTTTAGAACCAACATAATTTTTATTTTCTAAACCTAATTCAGCTTCTAATTCATCATATTCTGTATCATTCAATATTTCTTCCCCAGAATTATAATATGCATCTTTTGCTTTATTCAATAATTCTAATTTTTCTTTTCTTGATAAATTACTAAAATCCATAAAAATAAGTTATAATTAGTTTATATATTTATTATTTATAATTAATAAATAAATAATTAATAAATAAATAAATTGTTTTATTTATTTTATGAAGAAACGTATAAAATTATTAGTAGAAAATTTGTTTGATGATATTTATGATATAGATCAAGAAAATGATTTAACTATTGATATTGCAGAACAAATTTATCATAAATCTAAGGAAGAATTAAGGAAAGAAATAGAAGAATAGTTAAACTTAAAAGGTCCGTCTGCAAATTTAAATAAGATAGATACTAGTTCTGTAACAGATATGTCTCATTTATTTGAAGGCTTAGATATAAGAACAATAAAGATAGATAAATGGGATGTAAGTAATGTTAGAGATATGTCTTATATGTTTGCAGGATGTAAAAAATTTCCAGGTAAAGGATTAAATGATTGGAATGTCAGTAATGTCACTAATATGTCTCATATGTTTGATAATTGCCAAAAATTTTGGTATGGTAATTTAAGAGGTTGGAATGTAAGTAATGTTAGAGATATGTCTAATATGTTTGCTTGGTGTTTGGATTTCAGAGGTTATGGATTAGAGAATTGGAATGTAAGTTCGGTCACTAATATGTCTTATATGTTTGCAGGATGTGTAGATTTTAATGAAAATATTTCTAATTGGAATGTAAGTAATGTTACAGATATGTCATATATGTTTTATAATTGTCTTAATTTTCGTGGAGGAGAGAAACCTATATTATATGGTATGAGTAATAGTGATATGAGTAAATGGGATGTTTATAAAGTTACAAATATGTCTCATATGTTTGAAAAATGTGAACATTTTTATGGTTACGGATTAGAGAATTGGGATGTAAGTAATGTTAGAGATATGTCTTATATGTTTTACTATTGTGATTGGATTAAAATAAATGAGATAGAAAATTGGAAAATAAATTCTAATTGTAATTTATATAATATGTTTAGAGTTACAAAAGCAAAAAAACCATCATGGTATAAATAATTTTTTTGTTAAATAATGCTAAAATATTTTTTTATTTGGAATTAAAGTATTATCTTTGTAGTGTAAATAAAAACATATAAATTTATGAATACCGTAAATATTAAAACTGTATGTCCATTGTGTGAAAAAGAAACTATTATTACAGTGGATAAAGAAAAATTTGAAAAATATCAAAATGGTGCATTAATTCAAAATTGTTTTCCTGAATTGTCACCAGAAGTAAGAGAACAACTAATTTCTGGAATTTGTCCAGATTGTTGGAATACCTTTGTAACTGAAGAATAAAAGAGAGAACTTTGTTTTACATATGTGATGCAAAGACTACAAAGAGTAAGTTAAAAAGATTTCTTGACAAAGTGTTTAAAATAAAGGAATAACAATGACCCAGGAACAAAAAGCAAAAGCATACGATAAGGCTTTGGAAATAGCAAAAGCATGGTGCAAATTAGACAACAATGATTTGTGCAATGATGATTTAGAAACTCTTTTCCCTGAACTCAAAGAGAGCGAGGAAGAGAAGATAAGAAAGTGGATTATTGATGATATAAGATACAACATGAATAATGAACCACTTAATAATTCAGAATATAAAAAGGAAGCTGAAAAGGCTATTGCTTGGCTTGAAAAACAGAAAGAGTTTGTTTCGGCAGATTTTGACGATGTGTGGGACACGGCAGATTGCGACGAACTGACAGCTCCATTAGAGAAATATTCTAAGGATGCCATCAAGGAAATGTGCCATGCGTGGTATGACAAGGGGATTGAGCTTGAAAGAAAAAGCTGGCTTGAAAAGCAAGGAGAACAGAAGCCTGCAGGTAAAGTTGATACAAAGTTTAATATTGGTGATTGGGTTGTAAATAAACTTGGTGATTCATGGCATATAGATAGTTTTGACAAGAAAAATTATCAAGTATCTGACGGAAAAGGAAACTACAATTGGTTTCCAATATCAAAACAAGACGAAATGCATCTTTGGACTGTCAAAGATGCAAAGGATGGTGATGTGCTTGTACATAATGATTGCACGTTTATCTTTATGGGAATCAAAGATGGTATAGTACAAGCCATCGAGGAAAATATACTTGAACCTGTATCTTTTGGCAAACCAGACGAAGACAATGACTACCATCCCGCAACCAAAGAACAACGTGCCTTGTTTTTTAAAAAGATAACAGAAGCTGGTTATATGTGGGATTCTGATAGTAAGCGACTTTATAAATAAACAAATATTAAATTATAAAAAATATTAAATTATGAAAAAAATTATTACAGGTTTTATTATTTTTTGTTGTGGAATTATTGCTGGAATTTCTATAAATTCAATTCATGCAAAAGAAACACACATTAAGGATGTTCAAACAACAGAAGAAATTACATCTGTTCATCAAGAACAAGTGTATATTAATGGTGTAAGATATACTGTTACAAAGGCTCTGGAAGAGTTAGAAAAAAATGATATTGTGTATTCATTAGGTGAAATAGTTCATAATGATAGTGTTTGTGAGGTATTAAAGAAAAAGGGTCTTATAGTTAAAG
>CAMYZH010000099.1 GCA_947303785.1 uncultured Clostridium sp. | reverse complement strand
AGGCAGATCTAGGAAGAGAAAAGTTTTTAGATGAAACATGGGCATGGACTAAAGAATATGGAGGGCTAATACAAAAACAACAAAGGAAACTTGGATGTTCATGTGATTGGTCAAGAAACAGATTTACTTTAGATGATGGTATGTCAGATGCAGTTTTAGAGCAATTTGTAAGATTATATAATAAAGGATTAATATATAAAGGAAAGAGAATGGTTAATTGGTGTACAAATTGTAATACATCAATTTCAGATGCGGAAGTTGAGTACAAAGAAGAAGCTTCACATTTATGGCATATTAGATATAAAATCGTTGGAGAAACTGATGAATATATAGAAGTTGCAACCACAAGACCTGAAACAATGTTAGGAGATACAGCAGTAGCAGTACATCCAACAGATGAAAGATATAAACATCTTGTAGGCAAAAAGTGTATTTTGCCTATCATGAATAAAGAAATACCAATTATAGCAGATGAATTTGTTGAAAAAGAATTTGGAACAGGTTGCGTTAAAATTACTCCAGCACATGATATGAATGATTATCAAGCAGGTCTAAGACATAATTTAGAAATAATTGAAGTATTTGACGAAAACTTTAAGATGGGAGATTTAGTTCCAGAGTATAAAGGAATGGACTTATTAGAAGCAAGAGAAAAAATAGTAGAAAAGCTAGAAAAGATAGGAGCTTTAGTAAATACAGAAGATTATACTCATAATGTTGCAAAATGCGAAAGATGCAAAAATACAATTGAACCAAAGATTTCAGAACAATGGTTTGTAAATATGAAAGATATGGCAAAAAGAGCAGCAGACAGCGTAAGGGATGGTAAAACTAAATTTATACCACAAAGATATGAAAAACAATATTTTAATTGGTTAGACAATATACAAGATTGGTGTATTTCAAGGCAATTATGGTGGGGACACAGAATTCCAGCATATTACTGCAATGATTGTGGACATATTAATGTTGCAAAATCTATTCCTGACAAATGTGAAAAGTGCGGAAGTACTAATTTAGTGCAAGATGAAGATACATTAGATACATGGTTCAGCTCTGCATTATGGCCATTTTCAACACTAGGATGGCCAAATAAAGATTCAGAAGATTATAAAGATTTTTATCCAACACAGACACTAGTAACTGGATTTGATATAATAACATTTTGGGTTTCCAGAATGATGACACAAGGACTAGAATTAACAGATCAAGAACCATTTAAGGATGTATTAATTCATGGAATAGTAAGAGATGCACAAGGAAGAAAGATGTCAAAAACATTAGGTAATGGAATTGATCCATTAGAAATAATAGAACAATATGGAGCTGACAGTTTAAGATATTCAGTAATATCTGGAACTACAATGGGAAATGATATCAGATTTAGTAAAGAAAAACTAGAACAAGCATCAAATTTTGCAAACAAGATTTGGAATGCAGCAAAATTTGTAATCAGCAATTTAGCAGATGAAGAAAAAGTTAAAGAATTTAGTCAAAAAGCATTTGAAAACAATGGAAAAACTTATAATAAAAACTATTTAAGAATTGAAGATAAGTGGATACTAAATAAATTTGATAAACTAGTATCAGAAGTTACAAAAAATATTGAAAACTATGATATAGGAATTGCATTAGATAAAATTTACGCATTTTTGTGGAATGAATTTTGTGATTGGTATATTGAAATGTGTAAAACAAGAATATATAGCCAAGATGAAAATACTAAAATTCAAGTAACAGCAGTTTTAAATTATATATTATCATCATCACTTAAATTATTACATCCATTTATGCCATTTATAACTGCCCAAATATATCCAAAATTAATTGTATTTGGAACTGAGGATTTAATTGTTGCAAAGTGGCCTGAAACTAAAGAAAAATATGAATTTGACAGAGAAGAAGAATTTATCGAAAAAGTAAAAAAACTAATTATAGAAATTCGAAATGTTAGAACAAAAATGAATGTTCATCCAAGCAAAAAATCAAAACTAATATTAGTAACAAATAACAATATTAATGAAATAAAAGAAACTAATGAATTTATACAAAAATTAGGATTTAGTAATGAAATAATAATACAAGATAATGAAAAAAATATTCCAGAAAACGCTATCTCAATTGTGATAGATGATTTAAAAGCATTTTTGCCATTTGAAGAACTAGTTGATATTAAAGAAGAAATTGAAAGATTAAAACAAGAAAAAACAAGATTAGAATCAGAAGTGACAAGAGGAGAGAAGATGCTTTCAAATCCTGGATTTATAAATAAGGCACCAGAAGAAAAAGTAAATGAAGAAAAAGAAAAACTAGCAAATTATAAAAAAATGCTTGAATCTGTAATGGAAAACTTAGAAAAATTAATGTAAAAATTAAAAAAGTAGATATGTGAAGACAATCAAAAAGGTAGTTCACATATCTACTTTTTTTATGTCGAAAAATGTCTAAAACTTCCCAAAATTCGTCAAAGGAAAAAAATTTAAAATACCGAATATTACAAGTATAAAAAATTAAAGGAGAAAAACAATGAAGGTTGATTATGAAAATAAGGACAAGCTCTTAAAATTTGAGATTAATGAAGAAATAGACCATCATATCTCTGAAAATTTAAGGAGGACAATTGATTATGAAATTCAAAGACGTAATCCTAAAAGAATTATACTTGATTTTAATAACGTTTATTTTATGGATAGTGCCGGAATCGGAATGGTTATAGG
>CAMYZH010000098.1 GCA_947303785.1 uncultured Clostridium sp. | reverse complement strand
CCGGTTGATTATCTACTGCAGTTGTAAATGTTTGTGATTTCTTTGTAGGAATTGTTGTATTAGCATCAATAAGCTTTGCCATCTCGCACCCATTGACCTCAATTCCTAATGAAATCGGTGTAACATCCAATAACAATACAGAATTTTCAACATCATTACCAGCAAGTGTATTTGCTTGAATACATGCGCCTAAAGCAACTGCTTCATCAAAATTACATGTTTTATTCAATGGTTTTCCAAATGCTTTTGTTAATGCTTCTTGAACTGCAGGAATACGAGAAGAACCACCAACGAGAAGAATTTCATCAACTTCATCAACAGTTTTTCCTGATTTTTCCAATGCTCTTCTTGCTGTATCAACAACTTTATCTGTCAAATCTTTTGTAAGATTTTCAAATGTTGCTCTATTAAGTGTTTTAACAAGCATTTGTGGAACACCATCAGCAACAGTAATATAAGGAAGATTAATTTCTGTTTGTGTTGTTGTAGACAATTCACATTTTGCTTTCTCTGCAGCTTCTACAAGTCTTGCATATGCCATTTGATCTTTTGACAAATCAATTCCAGTATCTTTTTTAAATTCATCAATCAACCATTGAACAATAGCATTATCATAATTTTGTCCACCTAAGAATACATCACCATCAGATGCAAGAACTTCTACCATACCGTCTGAAATTTCAACAACAGACAAATCATGTGTACCCATTTTGTTATCGTTAAGCTCTTTATCTTAACTTCTCTATCTTTCAATAGAGTTCAGATCATCTCTTTCACTTAAAAGTCTTATTTATTATCACTTGTACCACTTTTAAGCTAGTCCCCATTCGTGGAAATTTTGTCCTAAAAAATAGGATTACTTTTTCTGATCGTTGAACCTTCAACTTGTTACCAAGTCGCTTGGCTGCGCTAACTATAATTTAAATAGTTTTACTTCGGTCACCAAATCCTTAAACTTTTTACCATACCCAACACATTAAAGTTGGTGCAAATCAATATGTCACCATTTGATAGCGGTATTTAAGGCTCTAATGGATTCTCCGCAATTAAAGGACTTTTAATTTTTCATTTACTGCAAGTGATTAAGCAGCAAACGCGGATGCAGTATATTGTTTACAACCGAGGTCATTAACCATCAACACTTTATCACCTTTTGTAACATCAATATTAGATGCAAGAACAGCTGCTGTTGGTTCATTAATAATTCTAAGGACATTTAATCCAGCTAATTCACCAGCAAGTTTAGTTGCATTACGTTGAACATCATTAAACCAAGCAGGAACAGTAATAACAGCATCTTTACAATCTTCACCATAATATTCTTTAGCAACATTATAAAGATAATTTAAAATCATAGAAGAAATTTGTTCTGGAGAATATTTCTTATTATCAATAGAAATACGAGGTTTACCATTTTCATTGATTACATCATATGTAACCATCTTTAACATTTTCTGAACATCTGGATCATTCCAATCAGAACCCATAAAACGTTTAATAAAAGAAACTGTATTTTTTGGATTCATAACCATTCCACGTTTTGCGGAATTTCCAATCTTTTGTTCATCACCTTTAATAAAAACAACGGAAGGTGTTGTTTGTGTTCCGTCATTATTAGGAATAACTTTAGGCTTGTTATTTTCCATAACAGCCACTGCAGAATTACCTGTTCCCAGGTCTATTCCGATAACTTTTTTGTTGCTCATAATTTTATGTTTTTTGTTAATTTTTAGTAGCTCGAGAAATATATTTAAAATATAAATCTCGTTAAATATTTATCTTAATTTATTTTATTTTTACTATTAAAATTAAAAAAAGTTTACTTTAATATTTAAAAATATAAATAAATAATTTAAGAAAAAAAAAATAAAAAATTATGATAAGAAAAAGAAATAATAAAAGAGCTATTTATGAGTCAATAATGAAAGATGTTGCAAGAACTGTTAAAATGTATTTAAATGAAAGTTTTTATTTTGATAGAACTTCTTTTAAAGAAACTTCTATGGATGTTTATTATGAATGGTTAAATAAAAGTGATGAACTTGTTAATAAATTATTAAAAAAAGGTATTCTTAAACAAGGAATGGATTTTTATGAAGCTGCAGAAATTGTGGAAGATGATCTATTAAAACGACTTAAAAAAGCAGTTGGTGGAAATTGGTTTACTGTTGGTGAAGAATCTGGATTAACTGATGAAGAAGTTGAATCTATATGGGTAGATAATATGCAAGCGAAAGTTGATTGTATATCTGGTATAGATGAAGAAATTGAAGATGAGGAAGATGATGAGGATTATATTATTTATGAAAAAATATAGAATATGAAACCATTAAAAAAATATGTAAATTTATATAATAATTTTTGTGCAAAATTTAATGTTATAAAAAATAAATTAAAATATCCTAATGGAACAGATGCTTATATAAAAAGATTTATTAATAGTAATTTTTTTACATCAGCACAAATTCTTTATACATATTCATATTTTATTGGTAAAAATGATATACCTAAGTTATTTACATATCTTTATAGAAATAAATTAGAAAACACTAAATTAAAATTTTCAATTTATTTACCAGGTGATAAAAATGGAAATATTAAATGTAAAAATATACATTTAAAACAAATATTAACAAATTATAATATTTTAAGTAAATTAGAATTTGATTCAGATATGAATAATATATTTGATGATATACTTAATGCATATGAAGATTTTGTTAATTATTTAAAAAAAAATTTATAAATATAAAATAAAAAACATAAAAATTATGATAAGAAAAAATTTAAGAAAT
>CAMYZH010000097.1 GCA_947303785.1 uncultured Clostridium sp. | reverse complement strand
CTACCAATACAAGAGGAGACAAATACTAATAAGACAGCAGAAAAGTTGACACTTAATTGGAATTGTAAAAATTTACGAATATTATCAAATATATTTCTACCCCATTTAATAGCGTGTACTATAGAACTGAAGTTATCATCTAGAATAATAATATCAGCAGCATCTCTAGCAACATCTGTACCGGTTTTACCCATAGCAAATCCAACATCAGCTTTAGATAAAGCTGAAGCATCATTGGTGCCATCACCGGTAACAGCTACAACATTATCTAATTCTCTCAAACCTAATACTAAAGCATATTTATCTATAGCTCTTGCTCTAGCAATTACTCTTAAATTCTTAATTATTTGCTTAAAAGCTTCCATATCATGAACTCTTTCTTTTTTGATTTTACTTTGTAAATACTCTTCATCTAAATCAGCTCCGAATTTTATTTTTGCTTGTCCAAGTGTTTTAGGACATGAGCATTTATCTGTATCCATAGTGCATGTTTTACAAACAATTCCTCCAATTCTTTCAATAAATTGTTTTCCTGTAATAGATAAATAATTTTCTCTTTGATTTATAATACCGGCATTCTTTGCAATAGCTTCGGCAATTCTAATATCATCACCAGTAATCATAATAACTTTTACACATGCATTATGACATAAGGCTACACTTTCTGGAACACCAACTCTAAGTGCGTCATTAATTGCTGCAATACCTATTAAAGTAAAGCCTGATTTTTCAATTTCGTAATTTAAATGATTTGTATTCATTTTAGAATTTTGGAAATTATTAAAATCTGAAGCAGATATTTCTTTCATAGCTATTGCAAGATTTCTCAAAGTTAAAGAAGAAAATTCTTTAGTTATATCATCTAATCTTCTTAAATCATCTTGTCTTAATTCATTAGCACCTTCTCCATTAGGTCTTAAATAATGTGTACATGCATTTATAACTACTTCTGGGGCACCTTTCATATATATGTAATATTTACCATCATCTCTTTTTACAATAGTTGACATTCTTTTTCTATCGGAATGGAATTTAAGTCTATCTAATTGTGTGTATTTTCTTAAAAGATTTTCATTAAATCCTCTTAATAAATCATAAAAGGCAAAATCAGTTTTGGAAGAACTAGCCATAATAATATCACCATTTCCATCAAGCTCTACATCAATATTATTTATTAAAGCATCTCTTAAATTAATATAATATTTATCAGGGAATTTATTTGAATAATTTTGTTGATGTTCATGATCTATATCGTTTACATTAACTTTATGTCCGTTATTATATAAAGTAACTACATGCATTTTATTTCTTGTTAATGTACCTGTTTTATCTGTGCATATATAATTAGCTCCACCCATAGTTTCACAAGCTTGCATATGCCTGACTAAATTATTATCGTCCATCATTTTTTTAACACTAAATGACAATGATAAGGTAACTGCTAATGGAAGTCCTTCAGGAATAGCTACGACTATAATAGTAATACATAAAATAAAACTTTGGAAAATATCTTTCCATATTCCGGACCAAATTGAATAATTATCTATTAAATAATAAGTTTGATTTATTATTTTTTCAGAAGTAGTTTTATCATAAGTACCATTATGGAAATGTTTTTGAATAAATTGTTCAAGCATTTCATTTTTATAATACATTTGTCTATATTTTGAATAAAATAATTTAACTAAAAGTGCTACTAAAGTAATAATAGCTGACCATAATCCAAATTTACCAATATCTTCAGCAATATCTTCTAATTTTATTTCTAAAGGAGTTTTATTGCTTTCTTCATCCTCTTTATTTTGCATAACATGTTCCCTTATTTTACCTGATGCTGAATTTGGACCAGTAGCTAATATTAAAATCCATCCTTCTCCTTCTTTTACTGTAGTACCTGAGAAAACCATTGGTGATGGATATTTTCCTGTGTTATTTTGAATTTTTAGGCAAGTTTCCATGGATTCTTTTCTCATTAAATTACTTTCACCAGTAAGAGAAGCTTCATCTACTTTTAAATTTGTTGAGGAAATAACAATACCATCTGCAGGGATAATCATACC
This sequence comes from uncultured Clostridium sp., assembly GCA_947303785.1. Classification (GTDB taxonomy): domain Bacteria; phylum Bacillota; class Clostridia; order TANB77; family CAG-508; genus UMGS1994. The sequence goes on along the minus strand of CAMYZH010000097.1, from coordinate 787 downwards.
CATATCAATTTTACATCTATCCCCTACTAGTAAATCTTCATCTGAAATATTATCATTTGAACCTTCTCTAGTGCATGTTACTGTGAACTTCTTAAAGTTTTCATCGCTTAACTGTTTGAATTTTTTCTCTTTATTATAATTTGTAACTGCCGTAGTAATAACGATAACTGCAATAGCAAATACAATACCAATACCATCAAAAGCATCATATCCTGGATTTTCTGTAAAAGGAGACAATCCAATACTTATTTCAATGATGGCGCATACACATAATATTTGTAAAATCTCATCTCCAAAAGCATCTTTTACAAAGAACCAAAAACTAGGCATTGGTTCACGATAACGTTCATTGTTATCAAAGGCATTTCTACGAAGTTCTAAAGTATTATTAGATATACCTGTATTTAAATCAGTTCTTAATTTTTTAGCCAAGCCTTCTAGACCTTTATGCTCTTGATTTATGAAATCAATTTCTTCATTGGTTTTTCTTTGTTGGTAAATTCGAAATATATTATCTATTTCTGCTTTGTCAATACCAAATCCATTATTATTCATTTTTTTATATGAAATTTATTAATTTCTTATTGATTTGTATTTCTAATTAAAATATATTATTTTTTTGATTATTGTTTTTTTCATAAGTTATAGATAAACAATTTAAATATTTAAAAACACTTATTTTATAATTAATTTTTATGATTAAATTAATTATTTTTCTTTATTATTTTTTAATTATTTAAATTAATTAAATTAATTGTATCAATTTTGTAATGGGGATTGGGGATTG
>CAMYZH010000096.1 GCA_947303785.1 uncultured Clostridium sp. | reverse complement strand
AAATTTTCCACCATTCTTTCCTTTATATTTAATTGACTTAACTAAAACCTTTTCACTTTCATCATAAGCCAATTCATTTTCAATATCATCTAAAGAAATTTGAATTTCATTAATGCCTTCTACATCTATAACAATTGAAATAGCTGATTTAAATGCAATTACATCTCTAATATAAATCTTAATAGAATCAACCTTTTGACCTTCATTTAATGTAATTACATCACTATCTAATAAAAGTCTTGAAGATGAAAAATCTCTTTGATTTGAACAATATACATTTACCTTATCAGTATGTAAATCGAATTCGCATTGTTGAACAAATCGGTTAATGACATTCAAGAAATTTTCAAACATTTCCAAATCATGAATTGTTGCTTTTAACATAATTTCTTCTTTCCATTTAAAATTAAAAATACTATTCTATTAAAAAATAAACAAAAAAGGAAGGTTTTAAACCTTCCTTAAATATATTTTTAATTTTTCAATATTAGATATCTTTCAAAATATCATCAATATCAATATCTTCATCATCAGAACTTGATTCAATTTCTTCCTCAGGTTTCTCTTCCTCAGGTTCCTCTTCTTCAACATCTGGAGCTGGAGCTGGCTTTGCAGCCTTAACAGCCTTTTCTTTAGTGGCCTTTGAAACTTCCTTAATCTTATCAAGCTTTTCAGATTTAACAACAGGCTCAACCGTTTCTTCAGCTCTATTAGCTTCTTCTTCATGAATTTCATTAACAGTCTCTGAATTAACATACTTATTCAAGAATGCCTGTAACTCATCAATAGTTGAAGTCTTAAGAAAATCCTGATCAAAACTAAGTTCCTCAGAAAGACCAAGATAACGTTCCGAAGTAATTGGCTCACCATCAAAATCAATTTCTGACATCTTACGACTGAAATCAATCTTATAATCAGGAACCTTTACCATCTTTCCTCTAATTGGAATTGACTTGGTATTAACTGTAACAATAAGATCATAAGCCTCAGTCTTAACACTATCATCAGAAGCTTCATAATAAGTAAATGCCTGAATTCCAAGAATGTCATCTTCATCAACTGTAATCTGAGAATTTGTACCATCATCAGTCTTCTGGCTCTTCATAATACCAAAAATCTTAAGATCAAAGAAATCTTTAAAAATCTTTGTATACTGAAGAATCTTAATCTTATGAAGATCTTCTTCAGGACCGGAAATAACATAAACAGGAACATATCCACGGAAAGTTCTTCTGAAAGTATCATAAATTTCCTTAGAAGACTGAGAACCAGACTTACTATATTCCTTATAACACTTTGACATTTCCTTACAAACTGGACATTCCCAACCAGCACGAGTTTCACCTTCATCATACTGTGATGTCTTGCAATAAACTTCAATATTCTTGCTACCAATTGCATTTTCATCCCAAAAACGATGAACATACTGATTGATCATTGGATATTCACGATTCATTCCTTCAGGTGGGGTAATCCAAAGAAGGCGAAGTTTATATGAAGCACCTTGCTTCAACTTTAAAATGTTTGGATTGCTGTAAAATCCTGTGCCGCCGCCGCTACTACCGTTAGCTTGTGATTCTGCCTTCTTACGGAGTTCATCAAATAATTTTGTCATGTCTTGCATTTTTGTGTTTCCTTCTGTTTAAATGCTGTTTAATTTACTGTTTAATAAACTACTTGTTTATCTGTTTATAATATAATCTAAAAAATAATCTTTTAAAAACTAATTTATTATTCTTATATTTGTGAGTTTACTGTAATTGTTCCTTCAACTTGTTTTTCTTTATTAACTTTTATATCTTCTGCATTTTTCTTTTCTTTTTCTTCCTTTTCTTCATCTTCTTCAGCGGTATTTTCTATTTCTGTTATTAAACTTTTTAATTTTTTTCCAATTTCAGTAAGACAATCAAATAAAATTGCTTGTCCAGCTTGTTTATCAATTACATTTAATTTAAATTTTAATAATTTTTCTTTTAATTGAGTATCTGATATAAGTATTTTACAATCAATACTTTTTACATTTTGATTTTTTAATTTCTTTTCTCGATCATCTTCTGATTCTAATAATATTTCAAGATATTTTTGTTCAAAAATGTCATTCATAATATTTTATCCTAATGTAATAGTAAATTTTAAAAGTTTTTGTGAAGAACTGGATGCAGTACAAATAAATTTATTTTTTTCAGCAAATACAACTTCCCAACTTAATTTATCACCAGATGCTTTATCAAGTATTTTCTTAATTACAGCAGCATCATTTCTATTAGATCCTTGAAAAACGGCCTCAGTTCTTTCTCCTTCCATATTTTTCATAGAATATTGATCAAGAAAATCAATAGAAAAACTATTTTCTTGAATAATACTACCTCCAATTGGACCAAATAATGCCTTTCCAACTCCACCAACCATTTTTTTAACTGCTAATCCAGCAAATCCAAAACCTTCATTTGGATTATTCCAAATCTTTTTAATATCATCTTTAATTGGTTTTGGAGGATCCATATTTTCCGTTCTCTTTTGTGTCCACACAACTCCATCTTTATCAGTAACAGCAATTGGACCTATAACTTTAGTTCCTTCAAATTGTAAATATGCTTTACCTTTCATACCTTTAACATAATTTAAATTAAGTAACCATTTTTTCTTAATATTATCTATATATTGAACAGAATCAAATTCAATAATTACTTTCATAGTAGTTATTTTATCAATAATTTCAGATGCCTTTTCTAAATCAAATGGTGGTTTTGTTGACTTATTTTTCTTACTAAGTTTATTTTTTATAGCCGATAAAAGACCTTCATTAATAATATTATTATAATATATACTTTCAATACTTTCTTTTGCC
>CAMYZH010000095.1 GCA_947303785.1 uncultured Clostridium sp. | reverse complement strand
TTAATTTACTTGAAGTAGCCATTTAAACATAATACCTTAAAATACATTTAACTTAAATTTATTTATCTTAAAAGGAAATATGATACCAAATTCAAAATAAATAATTTAAAATTATTTAAGGTTTAAAAATATAATGAGATTTATGACAAAAGCCCGTAAAGGTGCTTATACAAATAATAATAATGTAAATATTTGTATTAATGTTAATAAATATGAAAATTCTAATAATGAATATTTACATGATAAAGTTACATCTTTAACATCCGATCTTAATCTATTAGAATCAAATGTTGAAAGATTAACATCAGCTGAATCCTTTGAAGAAAGATTAAATGAATATTTTGATTTATCTGAAAGAGAAAAAATAAAAACATTGATTAATAATCAATCATATGATGCTTTATCGGAATATATATCACATTATGATCAATTTTCCTCATTAATAAATGAAGGAATAAAAATATCATACAAAGAAACAGATATTATATTAAATGAATATAGTTCAATTTCTTCAACTATAATAACTGCACAAATTGGGCAAGAAACAATTGTATTAAATGATATAACAAATCCTGATAATGATGATGATACAATTTATAAAATTCCAATTGACGGATTTATTATTGGAATAGAAATTTATTCATCGACTGAGGTGAATAGTATTAGAGAAACATTTTCTGGAATTAAAACATCATATAACTCTGCTTCAAAAACATCATACGTTTTCCTAACATATGATGATTATAAAATAGTTTATGATAAATCTCCAAATAATAAATTAATTGTTCATTCACTTATCATTGAATAAGATTTTCATTAATAAATAATTTTAAGAAAATAAATAAATAATTATTTAAAATACATATAAAAATGCTTACATTTTGGAATATCACATCAAATAAATTAAATACATTGGAAATTAATCCAAATGAAGAAAAGGTTATATTTGTTTCAGACACTGAAAGATTATATGTTGATTTCAATGGAACAAGAACTGAATATAGAAATATTATATATGTTCAAGATATAAACAATATTCCACAAAATAATGAAAATAAAAATTTAATATATTTTGAAATATCAACAAAAAAATTGTATTATTATGTAAATGATACATATTTTTTGTTAAATCCTGATCAAGAAGGGATGACATATATTGGAAAATTTACAGAAGATGTTGAAATCTCACAAAATCTTTTAAATACATTTGTTCAATTAATAAAAAGAAGACCTTCAAAAGTCAATGATATGGTTCTTGATTTACATAATAATCAATGGTTAAAAATTGATGAAGGAACTGAAGAAGATTGGATAAATTTATCAAATCAAAGTTTTGCTTCATATGAATCACTTGGATTGGTTAAAATAAAAAGAAATTCAGGATTAAAAATAGAAAATGGAGTTTTATCATTAAATCTTCTTGATGAAAATAGATCACCTGGACAAATTGTTATTTTAAATAATAATCGGAAAAATTGATAATGATATCGTTGAAACAAATTTAGAATGGTCGTTAATTTAACTAAAATATAAATAAAAATAAATAATTTAAGAAAATAAAATTTAAAAATAGAGGATTATATTTTAAATTATGGCACAAGTAAAATTTTATTCATGTACACAACAAGCTTACACTAATGCAACAAAAATAGAAGGTGCATTATACTTCACAACTGACACTAAACGTTTATATAAAGGTTCTACCCTTTATGGTGGGTCATTTGAGTATCTTGCAACAGCTCAAGGAAAATCAGGTAATTCTGATACATTATATTACATAGCTGATACTGGTAATATTTCAATTTGGGATGGATCTAAATTTGTAGCAAAATTCCTTCCTTATTCAACAGCTATAAGTTCTGAATCAACTGACTTAACAGTTCCAACTTCAAAAGCTGTTTATGATGCAGTAAATGCAGAAACTGTGCAAAGAGCTGCTGATGATGTAGTATTATCAGGTGCTATTGATACTTTAAATGGTTCTGATTCAACCGCTGGGTCTGTAGCAAAAGCTGTTAAAGATGCAAAAGATGCATTATCAGGGGCAATTGGAAGTGACTTTGATTCAACAAATACAGTTAAAAAATATGTTGATGATATTAATGTTGCTTTAACCGGTGATGTTGATTATGTTTCTGGTGTAGTTGCAACAATTAATGGACTTGATTCAACAGCGGGTTCATTTAGAGCCGGTGATAAAGCCATTACAGATATTATTGGTACTGGCTTTGATTCAACAAATACAATTGCAAAAGCTATTGAAGATATTTCAACATCTGCAATTAGTGTTAGTGGAGCTACTGGAGAAGCAATTACAGTTACATCATCTGGTGCTGGGGACATTAATAAAACAGTTGGATTAAAAATTGCATCTGGAGAAAAATTCTTATCTCAATCCGCTGATGGTTTAAGTGCTACACTTTCATTAGTAAAAGCTGATACTCTTGTATCCGGAGATGTTAATGCTGCTGAATATTATTTAGCTGATAAAAATGGAAATCAAGTTGGTGAAAGAATTAATATTCCAAAAGATCTTTTCCTTAAGAGTGTTACATTTCAAGAAGGAAGTGGATCTGGAGATGATGCTTTACAATTCACATTCATAACAACATCAGGTGAAGTTGTTCAAAATATTTCCTTATCAGGTCTCTTTAATGAATATGTAGAAGGTCCTGGTATTGATTTAGTTGAAACATCAACAGGAATCATGATTTCAGGCGTTGTTGATACAGACAATAGTGATTCATTCTTAACAGTTGGAGCTAATGGATTTAAATTAGCCGGAGTTCAAACTGCAATTAATGCTGGTGATGAAGCCATTAGTGGGGCAATTGGTGGAGAATTTGCTG
>CAMYZH010000094.1 GCA_947303785.1 uncultured Clostridium sp. | reverse complement strand
CTCATTAAATTAAAAATTAATTAATTATTGATTTATTTTTTTATTATTAAAAATTGTATTAAAAATAATAATAAATAAAAAATGAAATTTATCCAAAAGAAAATGCTTTTATTTTACTTCGTTCTTTTCCTTAATGCAATTAATTGTCAGATAAAAAGACAACCTTTATTCAAATGTGAACATAATGACTATGATGAAACTCATCCTCTTCCAAATAGATTGGTTAAACAAGATGTATCTTCTAAAAGAAGAAATGAAGGTGAAGAAACTCCTGAATTTGAGGATTTCAATATATACTTAGATTTTGCAAATCTTGAAGAAGATATGAAAAAACTTAATATGGAAAGTCAAAAAGATTTTTTTGAAAATGCAATGAAAAAAGCAGTTGATACTTTGACAACTTTATTAAAGGTAAAGCCTTTAGCGCATAGAAATGATGAAGAAGGATATAATTTGGCAGATGAAGATTTGAAAAAACTTAATTTAACTAAATGGAATGAATCTCTTTTTGGAAATGGATCAATAGCTAACAAGAAAACTTTCCAAAATCAAGGTATAAATTTAGCTATATTTGGAACTTTAACTACTCTTTCATCATCTACTCTGGCAACTGCAAATGCACAGGCATATCAAAGTGGCAATGGCCAACCTTATGTGGGATTGGTTAAAATTAATAAAGATGTTGATTATTCTAAGCCAAATTCTGATGTCTATTTTGAATCCATTCTTGTACATGAATTCACACATATTTTAGGTTTTAGCCGACATTTTTTCTCTACTATTTCAGAAAGAATGTTCGAACAAAATGATAAATATGGTATTAATCGTATTTATTTAAAGGGAGATAAGCTTTTAGAAGTTGCCAAAAAATACTTTAACTGTAATACAATTGAAGGAGTTGAGTTGGAAAATCAAGGAGGATCTGGAACAGCTGGTTCTCATTGGGAATCTAGAATACTTCTAGGAGAATATATGAATGGATATGCTTATACAGAAGAACAAGTAATTTCTGAATTTACTTTGGCTGTACTAGAAGACAGTGGATATTATAAAGCAAACTATTATACTGGAGGTCTAATGAGATTTGGAAAAAATAAAGGTTGTGAATTTTTAGAAAATAAATGTGTAAATAATCAGAAAATAAATCCTTTATTTGAAAATGAATTTTATGATACAATTAGTGGTGCTGAATACAACAACATAGTAGATTCAAGTTGCTCAAGTGGAAGACAAAGCAGAACTTATAATGTATGGTGGCCTACTGATACTGTTCCTCCTATATATTATTTCAACGAGAATGTAACAGGATATGAACCTGCAGATTATTGCCCAGTTCCGATGAGCTATTACTATGAAGAAGTGCTTTCGTATTTTGTAGGCCATTGCTCAATTAAGGGAAGTGGTGAGTATGGAACATTGGTTAATTATAAAGGACATTATGGCTATAAAAGTGGAGATGTCCAGAAAATTACTGGAGAAACTTATTCAGATCATTCTTATTGCTATTTAAGTTCGTTATCTAAAATTGAAGAAATTTCTAATATTGTTAGAGGAAATTGTTATGAAACATTTTGCTCTAATAGTTCTTTGACTATTAAAATTTTTGATGATTATGTTGTTTGTCCAAGATCAGGTGGAAAAATTAAAGTTGATGGATATCTAGGTTATCTATTATGTCCTGATTATAATTTAGTTTGTTCTGGAACAGTTATATGTAATAATATTTTTGATTGCGTAGATAAAAAATCGGAGATCAAACCGGAAAGTTATATTTATGATGATTATACAATAAAAACAAGCCAAAATATAGAAAAAGCAAATAAGGCTGAAGTAGAAAGTAATAATTATGAATTAAGTACCAATGGTATTTGTCCTCAATTTTGTAAGCATTGTAGAGGTAATAACGTTTGCCTTAAATGTGAAGATGGATATGCTAAAAAAATGGAGCTGGATAAATCGGTTATATGTACTGATCCATCAGAGGTGGAAAATGGATATTACCAAAATGAGGAAGGTGTTTATATTAAATGCATTGATAATTGTGTTGCTTGTGTAGATCTAAAGACTTGCGAGAAATGCGCAGATGGGAAAATTTATTCCAAAAATCAATGTATTGAACCACCTAATGGAGTTAGTCTTATAAATAATTGTCTCAAACATAGTAAAGACTATAGTACTTGTGAAAAATGTGAACAAGGATATGCTTTTAATCAAACAGATAAAACTAAGTGTCATGCTGAATCTGTTTTTCAAAACTATTATAGAAAAGGAAACGGCCTTAGTTTTTACCCTTGTTCAACTTTAAATGAAAATTGCACTGAATGTTTTTATGATCCGTTAAAACTCAGAACATTTTGTACTAAATGCATAAATGATTTAGTTTTATTAAATAAAGGAGACGGACAATGTAAGACAAAACAAGAAATTTTAAATAATACTAAATATTATTTGATAAATGCAACCCATGCTGGAGTTTGCAAAAAGGATATTAAATATTGTCTTTCATGTGATAGTATAGATAATTGCCTTCAATGTGAAATATCTTATGTTTTTGATAATGATAATAAGAAATGTGTTAAAAATGAGAAAATAGAAACTAATGGTGATGATGAATCATCTGAAGCAAAGCCAAAAAGTACAAATAATGAAGATAATAGTGCCTTGACTGAATCTAAATCTAAAGGAAGAAGAAAAGTTAAAAAGAAAAAAAATAGTGGTAATTATTTATCAGTTTCTAATGTACTTTTGTTAGAAATTATTTATATAATATTTCTACTAATTAAGTTCTAATTTTAAATAATTATTTTTGTAAGAAAAATGTTTATATTTATTAAATAATTATTAATTCTCATAAATTTTTATTAAATAATTTTTATTATTTTATTAAATAAATTTTTTGTTTAATTTATTATT
>CAMYZH010000093.1 GCA_947303785.1 uncultured Clostridium sp. | reverse complement strand
TTATCTGAAATATATTCATTGGTAACACAAAGTCCTGCTGATTTTAAAGGTGGAGCTATATGGAATATCATTACAAATATAAATGGAGCATTACAAGCAATAGGATTTGCATTGTTAGTATTGTTCTTTGTTATGGGTGTAGTAAAAACAATGGGTAATTTTTCAGAAATAAAAAGACCTGAACAAGCATTAAAACTATTTTTGAGATTTGCAATAGCAAAGGGTATTGTAACTTATGGAATGGATTTAATGTTAGCAATTTTCAAAATTATACAAGGTGTTGTTACAACAATAATGGCAAGAAGTTCATTTCAAGCATCAGGAGTATCTCTGCCACAATCAATAATTGATGCAATAGAAAAATGTGGATTTTTTGAGAGTATTCCATTATGGGCAGTAACATTACTTGGTGGATTATTTGTAACAGTACTCTCATTCATTTTAATATTAACTGTCTATGGAAGATTTTTTAAACTATATATGTACACAGCAATAGCCCCAATACCACTTTCAAGTTTTGCAGGAGAACCTACACAAAATGTTGGAAAGAGCTTTTTGAAAAGCTATGTAGCAGTTTGTTTAGAGGGAGCAATAATTGTATTGGCATGTATTATATTTTCAAGTTTTGCAGCAAGTCCACCATCAGTTGATACAGGTGCAGCCACCGTAACAATGGTATGGAAGTATGTAGGAGAACTGATATTTAATATGCTGGTATTAGTTGGAACAATAAGACTTTCAGACAGAATAGTAAGAGAAATGATGGGATTATAACATTATGAAAGGAGCAAATTAAATGAGCCAAGATTTTATTCATACAGAAGAAAATGGAATTAAGTATTTAGTACACCCAAAAGGAAGTATATTTGAGGGAATAAAAATAAGAGAAAATCCTGATGATGCATTTAATAATGCAATAAAAAGAGGAATGAAAAATCCTGACGATTGGATGTATATGTATTCAGAAAATAATAAGGATTATTTCAAAAATTATTATACAAGAAATTATAAATCATATCCTCAATTTGGAATTAAAGAAAAAATTAAAAATAGATTTAAGGAAAGGTAGGGATGTAATAATGAATGTTAATGTTGATTTCAAAAAAATATACAATGATTATGCAAAAGATAAAATAGAAGATTTAGGTTTTATTAAAGCGAATAGTGAAAGAGGAAAAGAATCCATCAAAGGAATAACCTATAAATTAAATTATATAGATAAAGGAATTAGAGAAGTACATCCTGCTTATTGTGTTTCACCTGAAGATTTTTATGGTGGCGAAATTGATAAGTATATACATGAGCAAAATGAACATTTGGAAGATTATTTTGGAGATGATCCTGAAGGCTTGATACTTTGTTCAAAAGAAAAAGATGAATATGTTGTTAAATATAATATGGGACAAATGGTATCGCCATATTATCCAATGATGGCCAATATGACTTTTATAAAAGTAGATACAAAATTTCATGAAACAATTAATGAATATTGGGACGAATTATATCTTAGTGAAGATATGAAGGCAGGAATTGAAACAGAATTAGATATAGGAAATGGCTCTGGAGATGGCTTATTCAAAGATATAATAAATGTATATTTGCAAATGGATATTAAATATGATGATAAAGTGCTTAAATCAGTTATTACCGAATTTAAAGAACTATTTGATAAATATGAAATTGAAATACCATCATTAGAAAAATTATATAATACCTCATTAAATACTATTGATAATAAAGATTTAAAACGAAATCTATTGGATTTTATACATGATATAGATAGTTTATCAATTAATAATGACAAGCTAAATTTGAGAGATAAAGAAACCACTATAAAACCAATAGAAAACGATTTAAAAGCATTAAAAAAAGAAAATAGAAAAAAGAATAAGGAGGCAAGATAAATTATGGAAGTAAAAATAAATAAAGACATAAGGGATTTTAGCGAAAGTATATTTTTTGGACTGTCATTAAGGCAGTTCATTTTTTCTATATTAGCTTGTTTAGTAGCAGTAGTTTTATATTTCTTATTAAAGCCTTTTTTTGGAATTGAAACATTATCTTGGGTATGTATTTTAGGTGCTGCACCTTTTGCTGCACTAGGATTTATAAAATATAACGGAATGACTGCTGAACAATTTGTTGTTGCATTTATAAAGTCAGAAATACTTATGCCAAGAGAATTAAAATTTAGTAATTCTAATATTTATGCAGAAGACTTTAGAGGGATTATTGATAAGAAATTAAAGCAAGGAATTCTAAAACCACAGAAAAAGCATAAAGAAAAGAAAAACAAGAAACCTAAAAAATTAAAAAAGAATAAGGAGGTTGATAATAATGCTGAAAACACTCAAAACTATATTTAAACAAGATAAAGAAAAAATAAAAGTTCCAAGATTCGTACAAGATATAATTCCTGTAAAGGCAATATACGAAGATGGGCTTTTTTTAGTTGGAAAGAATAAGTATTCAAAATCATATAAGTTTTTAGATATAAACTATGCAGTAGCAAGTAGAGAAGATAAAGAGGCTATGTTTTTAGAGTATTCAGAATTACTTAATTCATTAGATACAGGTTCTACTGCTAAAATAACTATAAACAATAGAAGAATAAACAAACTTGATTTTGAAAAGAAAATATTATTGAAAGATGCAGGAGATGATTTAGATAAGTTTAGAAAAGAATATAATACAATGTTAGATTCTCAATCTAAAACTGCAAATGAGATAGTACAAGAAAAGATTTTAACAATATCAGTATATAAGAAAACAAAGGAAGAGGCTAGAAGTTATTTTTCAAGAATTGAAAAAGTGTTTGAGTTACCAGGGGAAAAACGATATAATATTACTGTTCTATTGATAACAACACTTTTCTGGAGGATATAAATGAAAAAGCTGATGGTTTTACTGGCAGTATTAC
>CAMYZH010000092.1 GCA_947303785.1 uncultured Clostridium sp. | reverse complement strand
AGTAAAGATTTTGTATGTTTGGGGTCTGATTATTTTTATTCATCATATAGGTTTAATAATATTTTAAATTTTATTAATTCTCATTATTCAATGCAAAATGAATCATGCAAAAATACATTAAGTAAAAAAGCTTTATATGAAAGCATTATGACTTCTATAGCCAAAGAAGTTAAAAAAGCTCTTAATGAAGAATATAATTCTGTAAATGAATCAGTTTCAACAAGCCAGCTAGTTAATTATATATGTTATAGTTTAAACACTAATAAAAGCAAGGATGAAGATGAAGTCCGGCAAGCAGTATTGCAATTCAAAAATGAACATCCTGGAGAACCATTTAGATATGTAGTAAGTCCAACCGCAAGTTTAAAAAATAAAAGAGATACAATAAATGGACAATTATTAATTTTAAAAATTGGAGATAATGCATGGTTTTGGAAAGCATCTGAAAAAATATTTGAAAAAATATAAATTAGAGTGTAAATGAAAAGTAATAATGATATGAAAAGTGATAGCAAAAAAGCCTTATATGAAAGTATTATGGCTTCAGTTGCTAAAGAAGTTAAGAAAGTATTAAATGAAAATACTTTAGAACGTGAATATATAATGGATGCAGATGAAATTGAACAAATGCATGTAGTTGAACCATATTCATTTGAAACTGAACGAGAAGAATAGTGGTATAAAGCTGGTCTTAAAGATGGTTTAGAATCTGCTAAAAGAAAAATGGCAGAATTTGGATTGAATTGGGAAATAAGAAAATAATTTTTTATTAAAAATAATATTAAAATAATAAAAGTCAAACCATAGAATATTCTGCCTATAAATGAAGCTTGGGCAGCTACTGCTGGTTTCTCTACATCACCAGATTATGGAAATCCTGCATTTTCTTATGAGATTAAACCATTATCATTTACTTTGTGTTAGAAAGGAAATGATCCAGAATTATTAGACAAAAACAAATCATTTAAGTTTTTTGTTGGTGATCATGTTTCTGGTTATTGCCCTTATGATGGAAAGAAACATGAAGGAATGATTAAATATTTCTATTGGGTTCCTGGAAGTGATGGGACAATGCCAAAATTTGTTTATATTCAAGATTTTTCTAATGAAGATACAATCCCGTTAGAAGCTGAATCTATTAAACCAACTTTGACAAGATATACTCCGAATGATTTAAGTATTAAAGATTATTATAGAGCTAGAGATACAGAGATTGCACGTGATTATGGAGCAACCGAAATGCCAAAAACGGTTTTTGAAGGAAAGAATTTTAATTTTAATGAAACTTAGTTCAATTTTAATAGTATAAAAGAAAATTTAACATTAAATGAACAATATGCATATTTAAATGAAGCTAAAGTAATGGCTAAAAAATTCTTTAAAGATAATTTTGATTTAAAATAGGTTAAAGGTTTTCATTTTAAACAATATGTAGACAAATCTACAGGTGCATATGTGACAATAGAACCATTAAATGGAAAACCAACAGGAACAATGAAGTTCTTTGCTAAACATGGAATATCTAAAGTTTATAATGGATCTATAGGATTTTCAGAAAAAGAATAGAAATGGTATGGATGGAGTCATAGAGCAATTTATGGCTTTGGTATTGGTTCTAAAGTAAAGAAAGGAGATTGCGGATATAAAGGAAAAGCTTGGGTAGCTAAAACTTTAGATGATGCAAAACAAATGGCAAAAGATTTTGCTGATGCAGTAAGTTAAAAAATAATAAAAAATATATGAAAAAAGATAATAAACAAGCATTATATGAAAGTATAATGAATTCAGTAGCTAAATAGGTAAAAAGGGTATTGAATGAATATGGTAATTAGACAGATATAATGTCTGATGTAGAATGGTTAAATCACAGATATGCTAGTTATGACGAGTATTTCCAATCAGTTTATGATCCAGTACAAAATTATGCATGGTATGGATTAACTTCTGAAAATATAGACCAAGCAAAAGAAATGTTATCAGAAAATCCAGGAATTAATAGATTTAGAACGGTAAGATGCCCGAGTGGTTATCGTATTTTATGTTTTAAATATACTCCTGAAAAAGATATAGATCGTCAAGAAGCCATTGCTAAAGCCGCTAGAGAACGTTTAGAAAGACAAAGAAAAGAACAAGAAAAATATGATGAAGAATTTAGAAATACTGATTTAACTAGATTCACATATACTCAGAAAGATATTGATAAAATGAAGCAATACTACAATAAGCGTTCAAATCCTGAACGTTTGGTAGCATCTATTAAAGATGATAATAAATTAGTTGCTAGATGGATTGCTGCTATGATTATCGGGTGGGATGATGCCGTTGCAGAGTTTGAAAAAGCAATTAGAGATAGAAAAATATTATCAAAAGCTGAAATTGCAGCATATAAAGAAAAATTCAAAGAACAGGCATCTACTGATAATTCTGATATGAGAATGTTAGATGATACTACTAAAAAGTTAGCAACTTCTTGGATTTCATCTTCAATATTTAAATGGTTAGAACAACAACCTGTTCATACAGAATGGTTAGAATCATTTACAAATGCTAAAACAGAAGGTGGACGTGAAGCAATGAGAAGAACCGGTAGAGCTTGGTCTGAAGGATTTGTTGTTAAATTAACAAGTTTAGATGATAGTACTTCATCAAAAACTATTACATTTGATATTATTACTAATGAAGGCGGAGGATTATATGGTTATGCAACAGGATTTAGTGGTACAATAACGTTAAAAGAGTTGAAAGAATATTTTACAAGAATAATTAATAATTTATAAGCATATATAAATTTATTTAAGACACTTCTAAAATTTAGAAGTGTCTTTTTTCATCAATAAATACAAAAAAGTTATATATTTAAATATGTCAAAAACATAGATAACTGCTAAACAATTATATGAGAATAGAAATACTTCTGATGTTTTTTCACGTCTT
>CAMYZH010000091.1 GCA_947303785.1 uncultured Clostridium sp. | reverse complement strand
AGCAATAAAGGATTATTTTATTTAAAATGAAAAATTCAAAATTTACAGAAGCATATTTATCTATTATAAAAGAAGAAAACGAAGGATTTGATCCAGCTGAAGCAGAAGCTGAAGGTGCTGAAATGACCGAACAAGGTGGTGAAGGTGCTCAAGTTGTTTGTTTCAAAACAACTGATAAAAATTTAATTGATGCAATTAATTCAGGATTTGATGAAGTTGTATTTTTTGTAAAAGCAAAAGATGAAGCAACAGGTGAAGATACTGTTCAGGAAGTTAAATTTGGCCCAGAAGCATTTGAAGAATTAGAAGTTAAAGCCGCTGATAAAGCTGAAACTTGTCCAGAATGTGGAGCAGAAGATGGTGAATGTGAATGTGGAGGTGCTGCTGATGAAGGATCAGTTGAAGGTGAAGATACTGATGGCGACGTAGGCGGCGCTGACGGAGCTGTTACAGGCGAAGATACTGGCGATACTATGGAAGATACCGGGGATGCTATGGAAGATACTGGGGATAGTATTGGTGAAAATATTGATCCTTCAGAATGGCTTGAAGATGGTGTTTGTGTAAAATGTGGAAATCCTGAATGTGATGGTTCCTGTAAATGTAAGAAATGCGGTTCACAAAACTGTATTGGAGATTGTGAAGAATCTGGAATAGGTAAAGATACAGTTGAAGGTGAAGATGATGAAAATAGTATCTAATACCATTTAAAAGAAAATTAACTACTAAGAAGCAAGTTTTTATAAATTTGCTTCTTTTTTATTATTTTTAAAAATAAAAATGTTAACATTTAAATATCAAAATTTAATTAAAGGAAAAATAGTTTTTGATGAAAAATCAAGGCGAGATTTTGATTTTTTAAGAGAGCAATTTAAAACTGAAAATGCTTCTACAAAATTTATGAAATCTTACCGTTTTTCAGTTAATCCTTTTACATATGTAATTACTCCACTTGGCTCATATAATATTGGAATCACAGATGAATTATGTAAAAAATGTGAAGAGCTTAATATAGATTATGAAATTGAAGAAGAATTATTAAAACTTATTAAACCTTCATTAAATATTGATAAAATTTTAGATGTTCCAAATAAAAAATATCAATATAGATGGTATCAAAAACAATTACTTGAAGCTTTATTAGATAATGGAAGAGGAGTAATTATTTCTCCAACAAGATCAGGAAAATCATTAATATTAGCAGGTCTTTGTCATAATATTTTTCAATCATATATTCAAAATAAAAAACAAAATATTTTACTTTTAGTCCCTAATATAAATTTAGTTTTCCAAATGGCAGAAGATTTGGAAGAATATGGATTAGGAGAATTTTATAATATTCAAATGTTTACTGCAAAAACAATGAATAAGAAAGGAGCTAAAGTAAAGGTTGATAAATTCAATATTTACATTGCAAATTCTCAATATCTTTTATTACATGGAGATGAATTACCGTTTATTGATGTAATTATATGTGATGAAGTTCACCAACAAACAAAAGGATCAGAAATTTCAAAAATAATTAAAAGTGTAAAAATTTCAAATAAATTTGGGTGCACAGGTACCTTACCTAAATCATTAGTTGATAAGTGGAATATTTCAGGAACATTTGGTCCGGTATTAGATGAAATTGAAATTCAATCTTTGCAAGAAGAAGGAATTTTAGCAAATGTTAAAATATATCCAATCAAATTTAATCATAAAGTAAAAGAAAATTTTAAGAAAATTGATCCTGATGAATTAGTTGGATTAACTAAAGAAGAGATTGAAGATAAGAAACTTGAAATTTATAAAAAAGCATATCAAAAAGAATCAATTTATCTTGGAACGGTTGAATCAACAAATAAAAAAGCTTTAAATTTATGTAAAAAAATTATTGAAGAACATCCAACTTGGAATGCTTTAATTTTATTTGATTTTACAGAACAAGGTCAACAACTTTTTAATTTATTAGATTTTGAAAATAAACATTATGTTGATGGAAGTGTTGATGTATTAGATAGAAAAGAAATTATTAAAGAAATGAATGCGCCTGAAGGAGGACATATAACAGTTGCTCAAAGTAAAACATTTGCCGTTGGTTTAACAATTAAAAATATAGAAGTTGTTTGCATTATGACAAACCAATCAAGTCCAACTAAAATTATTCAAAGTATTGGACGTGGTTTAAGAAGAGTTGAAAAAAATACATTAATAGTGTTAGATTTTTTCCATAATTATCAGTATTCAGAAAAACATTTCTTTGAAAGAACCGAATTATATAAACAATTTTATGGACTTGAATTTGGAAAAGATTATAAAGTTAAAGAAGTTATTATTTAATGATAGTATTTCTTTAAAATTTTTTGAATTTTTTCATAATCTTCTTATTGATTTTTCTTTTAAAACTTTATTAATAAAAACCAAATCAATAGTTTCAATTTCACAATTATATTTTTTATTTTCTTTTTTAATAATATATTTTAAAATTTTTAAAAATAAAAACGGGGCTACATAGGAAGCAGGCCAAATGACTAAAGCTAAAGGTGTTCCAATAAAAGGGGTTGTAATTATAGTTGCAATCATAAAAGAAATGTTGCTATCATCTAAAATAATTTCATTAATTTTAACAATGTTTAACTCATTTGGTAATAGTTTTATTAAAATCATTTTATAAATAAAGTCCATATTAAAAACCTCTTATTTTGAATTTGGTTGGTTTTGATAACCACCATATGTTTCATCAGTTCTCTTTACATAATCGTAAACATTTTTTCCAATTTTATTGGTTTTTTCATTTAATGCATTATTTCCTTGTTTATTTTTACTAAATTGATCAGCAAATTTTTGTTGTTTTTGTTTAGATTGATTGAAAATCTCATCAATATCATCACCAGGTTCTCTTGCATCCAATTCCAGAGAAGTCTTTTCATGAGATTGAACACGCTTTGTTGCTG
>CAMYZH010000090.1 GCA_947303785.1 uncultured Clostridium sp. | reverse complement strand
TTATCATAAATATTTCTTCCATAAATAATAGCAACAACAATAGAAGAAAAATTATTATCAATGATAACAATGTCACTAGCTTCTTTAGCAATATCAGTACCAGCAAACATAGCAAATCCAACATCACTTTTACTTAAAGCAGGAGCATCATTAGTTCCATCACCAGTAACAGCAACGACATTATGAAATGCTCTTAATCCAAGAACAAGAGCATATTTATGAATAGGTTGACTACGAGCCATAACACATAAATTTTGAGTGAGTTTCTTAAAAGCTTCCTTATCTTTAATAACATCTTTTTTAACAGGAGCAGGTTCAGTTTTATTTTTTTGTGCAATTTGCTTTGCTTCAGCTTCAGTTTTAGGACATTTACATGCATTAGTTTCCTCATCACAAACTTCACATATTAATCCACCAACTGCATTATAGAAAGAATTTCCTGTAAGAGCTTTTGGTTGATTTTTAATTAAATTATCAATATGTTCTTGTCTCTTACTTTCATCATTCATTTGATCAGGGTCTTCTTCAATATCTTTAGGAGTTAAATTTTTTAAATCAACATCATTACCTAAAATATTACAATCTTTCGCAATTGCTGTTGCAGTAACAATATTATCTCCAGTTACCATGATAACATTAACTTGTGCTTCATGACATTTAAGTACAGCTTCTTTGACTCCATCACGGAGAGAATCTCTTATTCCAAATACTCCAGTAAATACAAGATCCTTTTGGTCAATTAGATTTCCATTAGCATCAACTTTCTCACAATTATCATATTCTTCTTGTGAAATATCTTTATAACAAATATATAATGAACGAAGTTTATCTTTATTAAAATCTTCAATGGTATCAGTTATAAATGTTAAATTTTCATCTTTTAATGGCTCTATATTACCTGTTTTTGGATCTAAATATGATTTACAATATGTTGTTGCTTTCTCTGCTCCTCCTTTAGAAAAGAGACGATATCCTTTTGGGAATTCAGAATTTTTTACAAATGTTGTCATTCTCTTTCTTTTAGAATCAAAAGGAAATTGTTTGAAATTATCAGCAGATGATAAATATTTATCTTTTTCAACACTAATAGGTGATTTGAATCTATATAAAAAATCAATAAATGCTTTATCTGTTTTATTTTTTGTTTCACATATTTCAGTGTCTCCGTTAATATCAGGAGAATCTAATTTCTTAATAGTTCCTTCAACATTTAGTGCAATAGCAACTTTTAATATATCCCAATATTTTTCATTTTCAAATAAAGTATTGTGATCTTCTCTAATTTGAACAACAGTTTCATCAGCTGCTTTCTTCTTATTAGAATCAACATTACCTACATTAGTAATTTCTAAATTTTGTTTTAATTCATATTTAGTATTTGCTGCTCCTGTAAGAATTTGAAAGACACTCATTTCATTTTTAGTAAGAGTCCCAGTTTTATCAGTACAAATATAATTAGCACCTCCCATTGTTTCACAAGCATGCATTTTTCTAACTAAATTATTAAGATCCATCATTTTCTTAATTGAAAAAGCTAAACTTAAAGTAACTGCAAGTGGTAATCCTTCAGGAATAGCTACGACAATGATAGAAACACATAAAATAACAATATCTAAAATCTTTTTTGCAATCATTGAATTTGGACTTGTCAAATTAGAATTAACATGTGCAGAAACTTGCCCATCTGATATTTTATTAGGATATGTTTGAACAAAAGAAGTGGCTAAACTTTCTAAAGAAGTATCTTTTTCATATTCTTTTTTATCTTGAGAAAAAGAAATTCCGAATCTAATAAACAAAGCAACTAAAGTAACAATTCCAGCAATTAAACCAAACCATCCAATCATTTCAGCAATTTGATCTAATTTTTCTTCAAGAGGAGTTTTATTATTTTCTTGAGCATTATCAACAGTTCTTCTAATAATTCCTTTCTGACTATGATCCCCAACAGCAATTACTATAGCTTTCCCAGAACCTTCAATACAATTAGTTCCACTTAAAATTAAAGGACTTGGAACTGAGCTTTTACCTGAATTTTTAACTTCAGCACATTTCTCATAAGTTTCCTTTTTCATAGCATCACTTTCTCCAGTTAAAGCACTTTCATCCATTTTAATCCCGTTTCCTTCAACAAGGAATAAATCAGCAGGCATAATATCTCCATAATTAACCATAATTAAATCTCCTACTAATAAATCATCACTAATTAAATCATAAGGTTGTCCTTTCCTAATGACTTTATATTTAGTACCTTCAGCTTGTATTTCATTCAATTCATGGAACTTGGTTTCTTTCTTCCAATTGGTGATGGATCCGACTAGGGTGACGACGACAACAGCAACAAGGATAGATACACCATCAATCCAGTCAGTACTAGGATCATCACTGAGAGTGCATCCTAAGACAATTGAGACAATAGCAGAGACAATAAGAATTCTAAGCATCATATCTTCTAATGCTTCCAGAACATATGAACAAAAAGGAGGAACAGGCTCAACAAAGACTTTATTAGAACCAAATTCTTCTTCTCGATTATTAAGGTCATCAACACCATTATGAATATCAGTTTTTAATTCTTTTATTATATAATCACTTCCACCGTTTTCTTCAAAAAATTTTAAATCTTGAAAATCACTTCCTCTCTCTTTGTAATATCCCATTAGTTTTTCAAGTGTTGAAACTTCAATTGAAAACTTAGAATTTGAATTAGGTTTTGCCATTTCTGGTTTTTGAGCACTGTCTTTTTTCTTTACTAAATTAAATGATGCTTCACTTTTAACTGGAGTATCTTTATCATTTTCATTTTGAGATATTAAATTCACATTTTGATTGTTTGAATCTGGATTCTCTTCTGTCATTTTGTTATCGTAGAGTTATATTTATTTATATTAAAAATATTTTTTTTAATTAAATTTTTTTTTCTTTTTAAAATAAAAATTAAATTTTTTATATAAGAGATTTTTTTTTCAATGGTTTTTAATCAGTTTTT
>CAMYZH010000089.1 GCA_947303785.1 uncultured Clostridium sp. | reverse complement strand
TAGTGCATTTGATAAGAATAACAAAAAACCTCATGCTGGAACCTTTATAGAATGGCAAGATAAATTATGGAAATATAATAAAGAAAAAGAGAAATTTGAAATATTTTCGGTGTCTCCTGATGAAGTTGCAGAATTTGTTAATAAATTATGGGAAGAAAAACCATCAGCATTTACATTCAAAGATAATGCTAATTATGATGATTATTGCGGAACATCTGACAAACAAGGCCCTATGTGGATTCGTCCAGAAACATTGAAATCCGTTAATATATTTTTATATACGGATTATTGGCAAATATTCGGGCATACGCAAATGTTATACCATTTTGATGAGCTTAATTTGACAAATTCCAAAATTTCTAATATAATTATAGATAAGAAAAATAAATGAGGATATATATTTAAATGATAAAGATGAAAATAAATAAAAAATAATTTATAAATTTTATGAGTGAATATAAAGATTTTTTACTAAGTTATTTTAGCCAAAATAATAAACAAATTGCAAATAATGCAAAAAAGAGTGAAAGCACAAGTAAACCTTATTATACTTCTTATGAAGATGCTTATTTTGGGCATAAAGAAGAAGGTGGTGAAGCGCCGGAAACTCCATCTCATGTTGTTATTGATGAACAAGTAGAAAAATATGTTGATGAACATATTGTTGATGAACCAGAACAAATAATTGAAACTGAGGTTGACACTTATGAAGCTGCTGTTGCTGACGGTGGTCATCCAATTGAATTGCAAGAAACTCAAGAAACTCATTTGGTTGATGGTCCAACTCCACGTCCAGAAGAGGAGCCAGATTTTACTGCTGAAGAACTTGAAGAATTTAAACGCTTGAATAAAATTGAAGAGCTTCATGAAAATAATGAACCAAAGTATGTTAATCTTGCACCAAATGAGGTTGTTGTCACAGAGCAACCAACAGAAACAAAGGTAAAGAAAGTTAAGGTTTCAAAACCAAAAATAACAAAAGCTCCAAAATCTCCGCGGGGTCCAAAATCAAAAAAGTAATTTGAAATATGGCATGGAATGAAAAATTGTTAAAGTTATCTACTAGCGCAATTGAACCGTATGTTGGAAATTATTTAGTTGAAAATCGGCAAAATGCTAAAGAATATATTCCAGCAACAGATTATGAAGATAAAGTTTTAAAAATTGATTTATATATTATTTCTAAAGATAATGTTAAATGCCCAGTTCAAGTAAAAACACGAGAACGAGATTCTGAAAATTTTTCATTATCAGAAAAAGATATTAAACTAGAACAAGAAAATAGGGTATTTGCATTTGTTGATAAAACCTTTTCTTCTGATGTAGTAGATAAATTAAATGAAATGAATGTTGAAGATGTTAAAGAATTATTAAAGAAAGAGAACCCGCATGTTTATTTGTGTTCTCAAAAACAATTAATAAATGCAACATTTAAAATAAATGTAAAAAATGGTTCACCTTATTATTTAATTCCGAAAACATTTTTAACATAGATATGAAAAAATGGAAGTTCAAAATTGAGCTTCTATTTTTTAATTTGAAGAAAAAGTATTAATTTTGCAATGTGAAACAAAAAGACAATATTACATATAAAATAATATAATAAATGGATCAGAAAACGCTTGATATGTACAAGAAAATGGTTAAACGTCAAAAACATAAGCGAATACCTAGAAATGATTATGATACTATTCATAATTATAATACTGAATCAAATGATGCAAATTATGAAAGGGAATAAAATATGTTAAGTAAAGACGAATTTTTAAATTTTAAGCAAGCAGATTTTAGCAAACCTGCAGAAGAAGAACTTGCAATAACCCAATTAATTCAAGATGCTCATTGGGCGCATCAAAACTATATTTTTATTGACAAAGGAACTTTTAGTCAAGAAACTATAGAAAAAGTTCGTAAAGCCGGTTATAATGTAGTAATTGGCTATGGGGATATTGCACGTATTAAAATTTCTTGGTAATTATGGAAGAAAAGAAAAATTACACATTTAAAGAAATTGCAGAAATTGCAAGAACATTAGTATCTCCTAAAGTTGCATATCTTGCAAAAGAATTGGGATTTAATGTTCCGGCTAATGTTATATATGAAACATTAACAGATGGAACTGTATGCACATCAGATGTTGATTATTATAATTGGAATTCTCCTATATACGGAGAATCCACATGTGCTGCGCCAACACAGGATGTATTGCATAAATGGTTAAGAGAAATTAAAGGTGTAGCATTATGCATTGAACCGTATGGAGGCAATATATATGCATGGACATATAAAATATATACATCAGATATATTTGTAAATCATCCTGGAATAGTATATGCTAATACATTCACAACATATGAAGAAGCGTATGATGCTGGATTATATCGTGCATTGGAGTTTATTCGTGATACTAAACTTAGAACTATAGTTACATATGATCTTTTTGGTGATCCAATTTATGAAGATGATAACCACCTTATGACAATTAAGTATAATGAATCTGTACGTTATGGGTATTTGGTAATGGATCTCCGTGAAAAATGGAATGAATGTACAAATTATAAATTTTCATATAATGATTATTTGGAATATAAGAAAACCCATAGAGTATTTGGAGTAATAACAGATAAAACATATCATAGATTATTTCAAGCAGATAAAATAAAATTTGGTCAAAAAACTGTTCCAAGTTGGAATTGGAAAACATTTATGCATATTGAGTGTAAGCCAAGTGAATTAAATATAAACAAATAATAAAATTATAAAAATTATGAAACTATTTTCTTTTTTTAAAAATCTTTTTAGTCGTAAATCAACAGAAAATGTTGAAGTAGTAAATTATGTTCCAACTCATGATGTATTTGGTGATGAGATTGGCGTACATGATTATTTGGTGCCGGTAGAGTATGTAGACGTCCGTCGTCGCGGTTATTTAACAATTAAACAGAATTTCTCTTTGTATCGTCCGATTGAATTGAAGAATACTGATATCGAGAAAGTTGTTCGCCTCTCT
>CAMYZH010000088.1 GCA_947303785.1 uncultured Clostridium sp. | reverse complement strand
AATCCATATATACATGTTTTTAAATTAAAAATGTGGAAAAATGGATTAACTAATAATAACATTTATTTATTAAGTTATTCACATAAATTTTTAGATATATAATATATTTTAAATTTTTATTATTAAAAAGGCCGGTTACTTAGTAACCGGCCTTCTTTTTTTTTATTTAAAGTTCTTTACTATTAAAAATACTTTCAAGTCTATTTTCAACATCTTCATCACTTTCTTCAATTTCATCATCTATCTCATCTTCAATTTTTGTTTCAGTATCCTAGTTTTCTTTTTAGTAGATTTTTCTTCTTTAACAGTTTCATTCAAATTAACCAAATTTGCTATATTAATAGCCTCTTGAATAGGCATATAATTATTCTTATATTTTTCAGCTAAACTATTAAAGCCTTCACAGAAAAAGTCAGGTTTTCTTAGCTTTAATTGAACTTTATCATTTTCATCTGAAATTGGAATTGGTTCACCAATTTTATCAGTCTTTAGCTCAAGATAATGTAAAATTCCATCAAGTGCTGCAATCTTTTGATCTTTTGTATATTCATCCCACATCTCTTTATTAATTACAATCTTAACATCAACATTATCTGTTAAGCGGTTGAATGATGATACGATCTTAATAACCATTGGAATCGGTTTACCATTCTTAACCAATGCAGGAGTCTTTAATTCACCATCTTTATCATATTTTCCATACTTATAAAACATTTTGACATGAATATCATATGATTTAATCCATTCATATTTCTCTTCATTCAAAACTTCATTAAGAATTTGTTCATCAGTTAAATTGGCTAATTCTACATTCATATATTCTTTCCTTTCTATTAAAAATTTTAAAAACTATTTTAAATATAACTTATGTTTTATGCTTTTAAACATTATTTAGTTTATTTTTTTAAAAAATATGTTATTTTAAAATAAAAAATGAATTTCCTTGATTTAAAACCATACATGGGAGAATTAGTTTATGATTATGTTCCTGGAGTAAAAAGGCATCCTGGAAATAAACTAAATTTTCGTTGTCCAATTTGTGGAGATGGAAAAAAGAAAACATCTCATAGAGGATGGTTTTATCTTGATACCGGATCTTATTTATGTTGGAATGCTGGTTGTTTAGCTGAACATGGAATGTCAGGATATAAATTTTTATCATTAGTTTCAGGAAAATCAATTACTGAAATTCGTACAGAATTAATTAAAAGAGCAGGATCTTTTTCATCAGCATTAAATAAAAAGGAAATTAAAGATATTTCAGAGTCATTATTTGAAGATAATAGTTCAAATAATAAAAATGTTGAAAAATATATATTAGAAAAGTTAGATTCCGGTGAATGGACTGATAATTTACCAAAATTTGTTGAAAAATATATAGAAGAAAGAAAATTAAATAGAGCTTCATATCTTCCAAATTGGTTTAAATTTTATTATAATAAAAAGTCAAAAAGACTAGTTATTCCATGGTCTAATGAATATTATCAAGAAAGAAAAATATTATCATCACAAAAAGATGAAGATAAATATCTTTTTCCATCAAATGTTGAAAAACCAATTTTTGGAGAAGATTGTATAGATAAAAATTTTAAGTATATATTTTTAGTTGAAGGTGTTTTTGATAGTATATGGGTTAAAAATGGTCTTGCAGTTGGATCACTAACTTTATCAAATCATCAAAAAGATATTCTTAAAAAATATGAAGATAATTATACAATTGTTTATTTAATGGATAATCAATTTGCAGATAAATCATCAATGGAAATGACACAAAAATTGGCCAGTAAATCACCATTTATTAATGTATTTATCTGGCCAAAAGCATTACATATGTTTAAAGATATTAATGAATCAATACAATTTAATGATAAATTTATTGATGTTTGGAAAGATGAAGAATTTTTAACAAAATATATATGTTCAGGATTAAAAATTAAATTAGCTTTAACTTAATTTTTTCTCATTTTCCTTCTTTATTTCATTTTTCTTATCTGTCCAAAAAACAGTATTATGTAAAACGTCAACTAAATCAACACCTAAAATTTCATGGCATGTATCTGTTAAAACCTTTAATCTATCATCTTTTAAAAAATTAGCTTCTTTTTTAACATTTTTATCATAAACTTCTTGAAGATATGATTCTATATCATCAAAATTATTTTCATCTTTCAAAGATTGTAATTTTTCAGAAACTTCTTTTTTAAATTCATCATTTGTTTGATACGTCACTTCAGCTTTATTTAAAATTTCATCAACTATTGATTCATAAACAATATCAAATTTATTTTTCATTTTTTAAATATTTATAAAATAAAAAAGGATTGGAATTTCTTCCAATCCTTTGAATAATTTAATTTGTTGAGAATTAACCCATTGGTAACTCGTTGAAGTTTGTTCCAGTACTTGTACCAACGAAATTGAGGAGGATGTATTCGATAAGTCTTGCTGGCTTAATGAATATATCACCACGTAATTCATTCTGATCGATAGTTTCTGGAGTATTATTTTCTGAGTCAACCTTAATCAAGTATTCGTAAATACCGCCACGGAGTGTATAATCTTCGAACTTAGGTTTAAGTGTCGCAACAAATTGTTCACGAGTATATGCATTGTTAACAGTATATTTGAATCCTCTTGAAACGTTATATGCAAATCTCTCTAAATCGAGGAAGAGCAATCTAACATTAATACGTTCAAATACTGACTCTTTACCAAGCATTGTCTTTTGACCTTCAACAACAAATCCTTCAATTGGATACTGCTTAATGTAGTTCCAAGACTTCATGTAAATTTGATCTTCTTCCTGATAATCAGGATTATGAGAAATTGCATGGCATCCTGTAATAATACCATATGTTAAACCGGCTGGTGCTAACCATGGTAAATTATTGATGTTAAGATACATGTAATTACCAATAATCTTTGATGTTGGAGGAATCCAAATTGATCTACCAGTGTATTGATCTGTTGTTCTTAACCAGTTATAATAACCAGCACAATAAGAACTATTTAAACCAGAGATGTATCTTAAGCATCTACCAATAGTCTTATCAAACTTATTATCAAATTTTGTTCTACGAATCTTTGGTGCAGCACCATCAAGTGTTAATTGACGAGGAGCATCAATAATTGTCATACAGT
>CAMYZH010000087.1 GCA_947303785.1 uncultured Clostridium sp. | reverse complement strand
ATCTTAGCTTTTTCATATATTTCATCTCCTCAATAGCTGTATGTATATATTTTCATCTCTAATTTAAAATATGCTTTTATTGGCCTAACTAATGTATTTATTATACCATATGTATTTGAAAAATACTACGATTATTTCTAATATATAATATTGCCAGATATTTTTTCTATCTAGTTGAAATATTATTTCATTTGAAACATATAAAATTTGACATAAAAAGAAACCGGTGGCACATGGGACAGATCCCTTGCGCCGCCGGGTCCGACTACATTATGTTGGAAGCATTATTTGCTCCCTTTTTTTGCTTCTTCGCGCTCCCACTCCTGCAGGATTGCTTCAACCTGCTTCGGGCATGTAGGAGTGTCGGAATTGTTGGCAGGGCATCCATAGCATCCAGAGCATTTTCTGGTGCATCCAGGAGCTTTGGTATTTATCCACCCTTCTCGGAGCTGTACTGCTATTTCTTTCCTCCGTTCGAAGGGAATTTTCCATTGCCTTTTTGTACTCCACAAAATTATAGTCGCCATTGTAGTCTCCTTTCAAAAAATATTTTTTACTACACTTTAAGTGTACCAAATTATGTATACTTTGTCAAGTTTTAAGCGGTAGGAAAACTCCTACCGCTTAAAATTTATTGTTCAATTGGATCAATCTTTATACTTCCTGGTCCATTTTCAATTGTTAATCTAAATCCATCATCTGTTATTTCTGATTTAATTGAAATAACATTTCCTTTTTCTGCACTTGAAAGCTCTCTTTCTTTTGAATTTTCTAAATTTGCCTCAATATAATTTCCAGAATTCTTTATTTCATCCATATATTTTTCAACAGTTTGTTCTTTATCTGAATCTTCAAATTCAAGTATTAATGTTTCAATATTACTCTTTGAATGTTTATATGATTTTATCTTTTTTTCTCCCACAACAGCTTTTACTGAAGGAATTGATTTATCTCCTAAAGTATAAGTATCTGCTTTAGTGTATTTACTAATATTTGAAAATCTAACTCCAAAATATATTGATATTCCAAGAACTGCAATTAATATTGCTACTATCAAAATAATAACCTTTTTATTCATACCTTTTCTCCTTTGTATTTTTATATAATCATTTTAGCCAAACTATATATTAAAAGTCAAGATTTTTGTCTTTAGATTTTCATTTTTTCATATTTTCTCTTAGTTGCAAGGCCACCTCTTATGTGTCTTTCTGCTTTATTTTCATCAAGAACTTTTCTAACTTCTATATATAGCCCATAATTTATTCTCTCTAGCCTTTGGCTTATATCTTTATGTACTGTACTTTTACTTACTCCAAATTTTTTAGCAGCTCCCCTTACAGTATCTTTTGAATCTATAATATAATGTGCTAAACTAATTGCACGTTCTTCTATTGATGAACCTATCATCTAAAAACCCTCCACTTGTGAATACTTTGTTTAATAGTATTCTGTAGAGGGTTGTATTAGAACGGATATTTTTATTTTAAATCTACTATTTGTTTATTAATATTTGCAATTAAATCTTCAGCATTATCAACATCTTTAGTAAAAATTCCAATTAAATAAGGTACTTCTGTATAACAAATTCCATAATCATGAACATATCCTTCAAAACTTCCATATTTATGTGCAACTTGGCAATTTACATCTCTTTTTAAATATCCTCCTCCAGATGATTTTTTCATAAGTTCCAATAATTGGCTATATTTATCTTGATTTATATATAATCTTTTCATTATATCTAATCCAAATCCTGCAGAAGTTAAATTATTTTCATTAAATTCTTCTGGGAAATCTCTTGATGTATACTGTTTTATCAATATTCTATATGCTTTTTCTCCTCCAAGATTATCTCTTAAGATATTGGTTGCAGTATTATCACTTTCAACTATCATTTGTTCTAATAAAAATGATAATTCTATTTCATTTCCAGGTTTATAATTAACAGCTGTACTTCCAGCTCCTGCTTCATATTGTGAGGATTTATATTTGAATGTATCATCAAGCCTTAAATCATTGTTGTTTATTTTGTCATAATAAATCATTGCAAGAGGTACTTTTATTGTACTTGCTGCTGTAAATAATTTTTCTTCATTAAAAAAATAATATTCTCCATTATCAGGTCTGTAATAAAAAAATGCAAAATTGTCTTCATTAAGATTTTTATTTTTTCTATATTCATCAATTATTTCTTTAACTTTTTCACTTTCTGTAGTTTCTTTGAGAATAGTTTCTGAGTCTATTGTAATTTTTTTATTGTAGTTTTCATCTTTATTTTTTGGTACTTCTTGAACTGCTATAACTTCTTTTGAATCATAAATATTCTGTTTTGAAATTCTCGTTTTTTTGATATTTCCTACATATAGCAAACTACAAAATACTATGATTACTATTCCATATATCTTTATCAGCTTTTTTCGCTTTTTTGCTTTTTTTAATCTTTCTAAACTTCTTTTCCTTTTCACTTTTTTTCACCATCTATTTAATAACAATTCCCATTAATCTTGAAAGTTCAATCGCTTGAAAATTGCTAACTATTATTCCTTCAATATCTTCTATTCTTGTTATAATTCCACTTAATTGGCATGTTGATATGTCAATTCCTTTTAATTTTGTTCTAAAAAACTGAGTTTGTATTAATTTACTTTTTTCAAAATATGTATTTTTCATTTTACTTTCTGAAAAAATAGAACTAGTTAAATCACATTTATCAAAAATAACTTCTTCTAAATTTGTATTTGAAAAATTAGCTAGTTCGTATATAGTCTCAAAACTAGACATATGATAAACTCTTGAATCTGAGAAATCACAACCTGTCATTTTGCTATTTTTTATTTCTACTCTAATAAAACTACCTTCTCTAAATAAGCAATTTGAAAAATCGCAATGATCAAAAATCACATCATTAAAAACAGCTTTTTCAAAACTTCCTTTAATTTTGCAATCTTTAAATATACATTTTTCAAATTCAACATCTTCTGCGTTTATATCTATATCTTCAATTTTTGTAAATCTTTTATTTTCAATAGTTTCTCCATCAGTTTTATATTCATCTATTAATTTTTGTATATCTTTTGTATCTATTAATTCTCCTAAAATAGGTCTATAAATATTCATTTAAATCACGTATAATTCAATTATCAAAATATTATATAGATGATTGGATTATTTCTCCTT
>CAMYZH010000086.1 GCA_947303785.1 uncultured Clostridium sp. | reverse complement strand
ATTATCACAAACCAAAAGAATTAATACGATTATAAAGAAATTTTCTAAAATTTAAATAAATTTTTTATAAATATATTATATAATATAATATAATAAAAATAATTAATTTAATTAAATGGAATTAATATTCAAAAATACAGGATAGACTACAGGACTTTCAAATTGGTTAAAATCATTTAATGAAATACAATCATCATTATTAATTGAATGTGATTTAAAAGAACATAGTTTTATTTCTAAAGGATTTACTGTTGATCATACAGTTGTTAAATATGGTAAAATATCATTTGATGATGCAGGATTTGAATTATTAAATATTACAGATAATAATAAAAATACATATTCATTAGATGAATGGAATAAAAAATATAATGTTAGAATAAAAATAGGTATATTTATGATATTACCTAAATTTATTAAAGTTATAGATACATTTTCTCCTACAGATTTTAAACTAAATATAGAATTTGATGTATATAAAAATGGTAATGAAGATGAATTTCATGCAAAATCTATAAATTTTAAATCAAAATCATTAAAGATGAAAGTTAAAGATTGTAATATATCTGAATTTGAACAAGTATCAGATAATTTATTCTTTAATAAAATCAATGTTATAAAAGATGCAATGTCTTATGAAATATCTATGGATGCTATTAAAAATTTAATGTCAATTTCATCCGTATTTTTAACTGATATTAAAAGAGATATTATTAAATTTTATACTAAATTAGATGAAGACACAAATCAATGGGCAATTTATGCATATGATTTAACAAATGAATCCTATGACTATTTATTAGGTTATTTAAAGTCAGGTATTGGTTCAGAAAATGATTTACCAGTTTATAGAAATAATTTTTTATCTTCAGTTAACTTAAAAGGAAATGATGAAAATATTATATTATCATTATCTCCAACAGATAAAATCAAATTGAGAATAGAAAGTGTTGACCAAAATTCATTTACAGTTTTAAGTACGGTCACACAATAATGTTTAATTTTTTAAAAATATTTTTTAATGGCAAAAAAACACGCAATTAATAGAACGGATGTTATTAATAAACATCCTGAATGGGCGAAGAAAACAAAAGAATCAGAAGCTTTTCTTCGAGAAAAAGATGAGAAAAAAATTATTGTTCATAATGCAATAATTAGAACAAAGTTGTGGACATATAAAAACAATGTCAAACAAGAAAAACCAGAAAACTTTGATTGGACACCATATGATACTGGGTGGAACGGAAAGAGTCTTAGAGTAAACACAAGTTTTAAATACAATAAAAAAGATAAGGTTTACAGTCATGAATCATATGCTGAAGAACTTTATAATTTGTATTCAGGTGTTAAAGTTGTAGGAACAAAAGAACTTGTTAAGAACTCACTTGTTAATATTTCTGATATTAATGTTCTTAATAATGATACTATTATTCTTACTATAAATGGTGGTTCTAATAATGTCATTGTTGACCTTAATAAAGAACAGAGGTTCTTTAATCAATTCAGTGTCGGTAATGAAAAAATGTCAAAAGATGTATTTATTAAAGCTTTGGACAATGCTTCATTTAAATCAGAACTTCTTGGCATGAATCTCTTGGCAAAAATTACACCAGGTGATATTGAAAAAGCATCTATCTGGGATGGTTATGTTGAAACATTGACAAGAGAGATGAAAGAACAAATCACTTTGAATAAGAAAGCTTATTATGCTACAATTCTTTCAACAAATAAGGGTGGTTTTGTTGTAGATATTATGAATACAATTAAAGCCTTTATGCCAGGTTCTATGGCCGCAGCAAATAGAGTAACAGATTTTGAAAGTTTTGTTGGAAAGAAATTGGAAGTTATGGTCGAATCTTGGGATCCATCTTATGGATTTGTAGTAAGCAGAAAGAAGTTCTTGAGAACAATGTTGCCATCTAAGATTAATGAGATGCATAATAAGTTGCTTGATAATGTAGATACTGTATTTACAGGACATGTAACAGGAACAACACCATTTGGTGTATTTGTTGAGCTTGATGAATTTATTACAGGTATGTTACATAAGACACTTGTAAAAGATGAAACAAGAGAAGCTATGAGAAATAATGAAATTGTTCCAGGAACTGAAGTGAATGTTTATGTTCATAAGATAGAAGGAACAAGAGTTATTTTATCAGATGTTCCATCTGCTGAACGTGATGTGATTATAGCAAAACGCGAAGCAGAAGAAGAACAAGAAAAAGCTGAAGCTCTTAGTGCTAAGACAACAGCAGTTAATTAAAAATTAAATAATAAATTAAATGAAAGATATAGGTCAAGGAAATAATATTGGGTCATCAATACCCAATATTAATCCTTTGGATTATCCAACTGAAGTATGTTCTGCATGCGGAAATCAAGTATTTATACCTGGTGTTATTTTTAAGAAAATTCCTGGTATATTAATGGGACAAGGTTCTGAAACAGTTCAAATTCCTCTTAAGGTATTTTGTTGTTCAAAATGTGGTGAATTAAGTCCATATGATAAAGAAACACTTGAAGAACATGATAATGTAAAGGAAAAAGCAGAAGTTAAAAAAACAAATTTGATAATTTAAGAATATGAAAGATGAAATTACAGTGATGGAACCATCTCAAGGTAATAAATTTTATAGTTGTACAGTTCTTATTGAAGGTGAATCAGATTCAGGTAAACCTAAAAATTATAAGGAAGTACATATTGTAGATGGAACCAATTTGGAACATGTTGAGAAAAAAGTTACTGCACAAATGGAAGGTACGATGTTTCCTTGGAAAATTATAAAATGTGTGGAAACTAATATTAATTTTGTATATTAAATAATTTATTATTTTTAATTTTAAAGGAATATAGTTGTTTTATAAAGCAATTATATTCCTTATTTTATAAAAATTAAATAAATAAGATATGGATACTTATAAATTACAACATAAACCTTAGAAAAATTCTCGATTTAAACAAGGATATTTTTATCCACAACATCCAGAAAAATGGGTAACAAAAATAAATGAATACAGATCAAGCTGGGAATAGAAATTCTTTGATTGGTGTGATAGAAATCCTCAAGTATTAAGAGTTGGCTCTGAACCTTGTGCGATTCAATATCGTGATCCGGTAGCTAATTTAGAATATTGTCATAAACATCATTTAGATCCTAATAATCCTTAGAATTGGAAAATAAGAAAATATTATGTTGATGTTTGGGTTGAATTTAAAACTAAAGCAGGAGAAGTTAAAAAAATATTTATAGAAATAAAACCTTTAAAAGATACTAAAAAACCAGAACCATTAAAGCCTGATGCAAAATTAAAAGAAGTAAATGCTTATAATAGACAAATGAAAATTTTTTTAACAAATCAAGCTAAATGGAAAGCTGCAAAATATGAATTTAATAAAAGAGGTTGTGAGT
>CAMYZH010000085.1 GCA_947303785.1 uncultured Clostridium sp. | reverse complement strand
AATTTTACAATCTGAAAAATATTATATAAAAAGAATATTAGAACAAGGTGATCCTAATGCAATAGCAGATCTTGGAACAAAATATCCACAATTAATAGAAAGATTTGGAACAAGTGATGGTGGAATTGATTTTAATAGAATAATGGAATTAGCGCCAATTAATACAGATTTTGTTCAAGCATTTAATGTAGAGGCAGCAAAAAGAATGAATCCTACATCATTAATGACAAGTGTTGCTGATAAATTTACAGATCCTACTAATATTATTAATTTTGTCCAATCTGGAACAAAAAATTTAATAAATAATGGATCAACATCTTTAACACAACAAATTATTAGTCAAGCATCTGGTTTTGGTATAGAAGGTTTAAATACTCAATTAATGGCAAATATACCAAATCCAGTTACTAAAAATTCTTTTCAGGTGATAATAGTACTAAAAAGGATGTAATTAATAAAGATATGATAGCTTCATTTAAGACTTTTATTCAAGAAAAAGCACAATTATATATGATTATTACAGGAAATAAAATTCCTAATCTTGATGATTAATTTAAAATTTCATTTTTAATGTTATTTTAAAAATAAAGTGAAAAGATTAACATTAAAAATGAAAGATGTAAATAAATGAAAAAACTTCAATTAACTTACGGTTATGACGATGTTACTTTAGTTCCAGCTTACAGTGAATTAGCTTCAAGATCACTTACTTCTCCGGAAATGCATGGATTTAATTTACCTATTATTGCTTCATGTATGGATACACTTGG
Organism: uncultured Clostridium sp.; assembly: GCA_947303785.1. Taxonomy (GTDB): domain Bacteria; phylum Bacillota; class Clostridia; order TANB77; family CAG-508; genus UMGS1994. The sequence continues at coordinate 2,684 of CAMYZH010000085.1, read as the reverse complement.
TGTAGATTTAATGGAATGTGTTATTCAAAATAATATTCCTTTTATTGCGCATAGAGCATTCAAATCAGCAGAAGAACAGTTTAAATATTTTATTCCTGATAACACATTTACTCAGCCATTTACAAGATATAATAATATTTGGTGGGCAGTTGGTTCATCTCAAAAGTATGCAGATTGGATAACTTATCTTTATAATAAAGGTGTTAGAAAGTTTTGTATTGATATGGCTCATGGTGATTCTAAGGCATGTATTGATACTATTAAATATATTAGAAAACTTGATTCTGATGAAAAGACAAATGCAAAGAAGCAGGGAAAGGTTTTATATTCATTGTGTGGTGAAGATACCGGTGTACATATAATTGCTGGTAATGTTGCTACTGCAGAAGGATTTAAAAGATTACAGGCAGCTGGTGCTAATGGAATTAGAATTGGTATTGCATCAGGTCAAATTTGTTTTACACCAGATACTTTAGTTACTCATATTTCTAATAGTGGAAAAATATATTCAGTTAAAATTAAGCATCTTAAAGAAGGTGATACCATTTTGACCAAAGAAGGAAGAGTAAGGAAAGTTTTAAAGACTTATAAAAATTCATATAGTGGAGAAATTTATATTATAGATAAAGATATTTATGCAACTCCTACTCATAAGTTTTATGTGTATGATGTTGATACTCATGAAAAGTTGTATAAAGAAATTAAAGATATTGATGAAAAGAAATATAAGTTTATCAAATTGACTCCTTCAGGAGAAAAATATGAGTCTGCGATCATCGATATTGATGAATATTCCGGAGACGTATATAATATAGAAGTAGATCAAGATCATTCATATTGTGTAGGAAATGGGTGGTTCTGTGTCTCTAATTGCTCTACTGCATTAAATACAGGGTTTGGTGTTCCTATTTTAACTAACATTATTGAATGTAAAAAGGTTCAAAAACATGGTACTTGGATCATTGCAGATGGCGGTGTTAAAAGTACTGGTGATATTGCTAAAGCTGTTTATTTTGGTGCAGATTTTTGTATGATTGGAAAGTTATTTGCAGCAACCGGTTTAGCATGTGGAAGATGTTTCAATAAACGTAAAGAAGAAATTTCAAATACTCAATTTAAATATAGTCATGAAGAACCATGTTTTCTTCGTCCTATTTATCCGTGGGAAGCTGAAGAATTATATAAGAAAGCTGAAGAATTAGATGAAGAGAAAAAGGATGGACATAATCGAGTTAAAACTGTTTTAAATAATATTGTTGCTTATAAAGAATATCATGGAATGGCTTCTCGTGATGCAAGAAAGAATGTATTATCTTATGCATCTGTTGAAGGTGTTGCAGGTTTGGTAAAGTTATCAGGAAAAACTGAAGATTTTATCAATGATACTAAACTTAGACTTCAGGCATCACTTAGTTATGCAGGTGCAAAAAATTGGAAAGAATTTAGAAAGAATACATATCCTGTTATGAGATCAAATGCTGGAATTATTGCTGCAGACACTCACTTAGATGTAACATTAGATAAGTAAAGTTTACAAATACATATTTAATGTTATATAATTAAAAAGGAAATAGGTTATGAAATTTTTAAAAAATTTATCAGATCGTGATTTTTATGTTTGTAGTGATTGTAAATATTTTAAATTTTTAGAATTAGTTGATGAAAGATACCCTTTTAAAAGAGGAATTTGTAAAAAATTTGATAAAATTGTTGATGATGTATGGGAAACATGGTGTGATAAAATAGAGCTTAATGAAGTTGATTATTGTTTAAATTGTAGTTATTTTAGAACAGATGAAGATGATGAAGATGAAATAGAATATTGTACATATTATGATGATACTGTTTCAAGGTATGATGATGCATGTGAAAATTATGAGGAGAAATAATTATGAAACCTAAAAAAGATGCATATAAACTTGTTTTCAATATGTGGATGTCCCATAGATATGAGTCAAAAATTGATTTAATTAAATTTTTAATTGATAAGTATAATTATGATTCTGAAATTTCTGAAGTAGTTTCTGATGTATTGACAAATATTGATAAATATAAAGAAGAATTTAAACAGACTAAAGAAGAACAATTTTTTATAGAATTTCAAAAACTTTTACAAAAATATGGAGTTGAAATATTTATAGCAGATAATGATGATAAAGATGAAACATTAGTTTTTCAATTTCCAGTTAAACAGTTTGAATTATCTGGAAATACTGGAACTGAATTAACTGAAACAAATACTTTTGTAAATGTTGAAGACGAGTCAGAATTTTATGAATTTCCTGGTGAACAATATTTTGAAGAACAAGGAGTTGATGTAAGAAATGAATAATTATTTTAATACATTTAAAATATTTGATTCAAAAAATCAAGTATTATATAGAAAATTAACATTTGAAGAAGTTTATCAAATGATAATTAATGAAGAAAGAGGAACATTAATTAAAGAATCAGTATTTAAAATAAATTTATTTAAAAATTTATTTAATAATATAAATAAAAAAAATAAAATAGTAAAATGTTTTAATACTGAAGAATTAAAGGATTATTTTCCAATAAAATCAAAAATATTTAAAATATAATGTCAAAATAAAAATAAAAATAATTATAAATAATATATTAATAATAATAATTTTAATTCAAAAAAAAAAATTCAAAATATATTAAAATATATTTGTAATTTT
>CAMYZH010000084.1 GCA_947303785.1 uncultured Clostridium sp. | reverse complement strand
GATTTGATTTAATGATTCATTAGTTTCTACACCATTGATATCATCTAAAAATAAATTCAGAAATGCATCATTAGGTTCTCCAGAACCGTTACTTCTTGATAAAACGTCAATGGCACCTGATAATGAAACAATTATACTTTGGTCATTTTTCAATTGTTTGATTGTTTCATCTTGAATTTTAACAATATTTGCCAATGCATTTTTTATATCCATTGTAATTTTCCTTAAAAAAAAATATTTCAAAACTATTTATTCTAATATGTTGGATTAAAGATGAATCTTTTTTCAAATTTATTTTTTTATTTTTTATGTTATTATAAAATATAATAATAAAAAGGAGAAAATAAATGCAAATCGATGTTTCGAAAGAATTTTTAAAAATTAATGATCTTGTTTCAACATCAAAAGTTTCTCTTGGTGATAAGCAGAAATTATATGAAAAAATTTTTGATATTAGATATGATTCTAATTCTTTTGTTATTATTAGACTTGACGGAAAAACATTTAGTCATAGAGTGAAGCAGTGGAAATTAAGAAAACCTTTTGATGAAAGATTCAATAGGTGTATGATTAAGACTTGTGAAACATTATTTCAAGAATTGCAAAATGTCAGTTGGATTTGGACTGGATCTGATGAAATTTCTGTTATTATCAATAATAGAATTCAAAGTGGATTATATTCAAGAAGGATTTCAAAAACATTAAGTATATCTTCTTCTATTGCAACTTATGCTTTTAATTTTGCTGCAATGAAAGAAGGATTTAATGTTGAAAAATTTCCTGCTGCATTTGATTCCAGAATTACAGTTCTTCCAAATGAAAAAGAGATGTTATGTAACATTCTTTTTAGACAGAATGATTGCATAAGAAATTCAATTTCTCAATATTCAAGAAAATTTTATTCTACAAAAGAATTAGTTTCTAAAGGCAGAGAAGAACAATTGAAAATGCTTTTAGATAAAGGATTTGATTGGGATAAAGATGCACCAAATTGGTCAAAATATGGTACTAAATTATATAAAGTATATTATCTTTATGATTTAAGTACTAAAGAAGTAAAACAAACCTCTTTATCTCCAATCGAAATTTATGATGAAAAAACTGAATATATTAGAACAAAAATTGAATGTGAATCAAAAAGGTTTGAATAAGATTATGAAATGTGCTTTATGTGGATTAGAATATGATGATGAAGATATGAATTTTCATCATTTAATTCCAAAATCTTTTCATGCAAATAAAAGAATTCAAAAAGAATATAAAAAGGATTTTTTAAATAAAAATGGAGTTTATTTATGTATTCCATGTCATAATAAACTCCATTCATGCATTACTGAAAAAGAAATGGCATTTAATTTTAATACCATTGATAAAATTTTAGAAAATAATGAAATTAAAATTTGGATAGAATGGAAAGAAAAACATCCAAATTTTAAAAACACTTTTAATAGAATGACTTTAAAGAAAAGAAATAAAATTTGAATTTTATTTATCTATTACTGTCCATCCAATTGGGATACCACTTTGTCCTTTTGGTATATTAGTTTCAATTACTAATGTAAATGGTTTGATAAATGTTCCTGAAGATGAAACTCCCTTTAGCCAGTAAGTTGAATAATTACCACCATGCCAAGTTGTTGCACTAATATTAATATAATTTAATGAAGTACAACCTTCAAACATATGTTCATAACAATTAGTTATTAATGTAGTAGCAGGTAATTCAGGTGCTTGAGTTAATGAAGTACAATTATGAAACATATTTTGATAACAGTTATCAGCCAATGTAGTAGCAGGTAAATCAGGAGCTTGAGTTAATAAAGTACAACCTTTGAACATACTAAAATAACAACGAACTCCTAAAGTTGTGGCAGGTAAATCAGAAGCTTGAGTTAATGAAGTACATCCTTCAAACATATTTTGATAACAATAATTTATTAAAGTTGTAGCAGGTAAATCAGGAGCTTGAGTTAATGAAGTACAATTATAAAACATACATTCACAACAATTAGTTCCTAAAGTTGTAGCAAGTAAATCCGGGACTTGAATTAATGAAGTACAATCTTTAAACATATTAGAATAACAATAATTTCTTAAAGTTGTAGCAAGTAAATCAGGAGCTTGAGTTAATGAAGTACAACCTTCAAACATTTTATAATAACAATAATCAACACATGAATTTGAATAATTTAGCATTGATTGAATGTTACCAGATCCTCTAATTTTCCCGGTCATTTTAAAGTTAACATAACTATTCGATGATTCTGATAATTTATCGGCTGTATTTTTAAATTGTACATAATCTCCAACATTTTCTAAAGTAATATTATTTGCTATTGAATATGAATTCCAAATAGAAGAACTATTTCTTCTATATAAAAGACCACTAACAGTGACAGCGGTTCCTGATTTATAATATGCTGAAAGTTGAATTGTTGAATTTGCTTCTTCTGCTGTAAATGTTAGAGGATCTTCTTCTCCAATATCTAAAGGTTCACCTTCATAATTTTCATCAATTATATTCCAATTAGCTGGAATTCTATTATATCCATATTCATTAACTAATAATTCACTTTTTGTAAATGTTCCATTTGACGAAACTCCATTTACCCAACCTGATATTGGATCATCTGAATCATAATTTGATCCCCACTTTAAGAATGAAACATTTAAATTATTTAAAGAACTACATCTTCTAAACATTTCTGCATAACAAGCTTTTGCTAATGTAGTAGCAGGTAAAGCCGGTGCTTGGATTAATGAAGTGCATCCTTCAAACATTTTTTTATAACAAGTTAATACTAAATTTGTGGCAGGCAATGCTGGTGCTTGAGTTAATGAAGTACAATTTAAAAACATTCCATAATAACAACTAGTTGCTAATGTTGTAGCAGGTAAAGCCGGTGCTTGAGTTAATGAAGTACAATCTCTAAACATATATGCATATGATAACATCTCTACTTTTAATGCAGGTAAAATTGGGACTGAAATAAGATTTGAACAATTATAAAACATATAATAATAGCAATTTTTTGCTAATGTTGTAGCAGGTAAAGCCGGTGCTTGAGTTAATGAAGTACAATTATGAAACATATATTGATAACAACCTGATAATAATGTTGTTGCAGGAAGTTGAGGTGCTGTGGTTAATGAAGTGCATCCTTCAAATAATCTAAAATAACATGCATTTCTGCATGAATCTGAATAATTTAATAATGACTGAATATTACCTGTTGATGAAATTTCTCCAGACATTGAAAAATTTACATAATTTCCACTATCTAAACTTAAGGAATCTTCTGTATTTTTAAATTGTATATAACTTCCAACATATGGAAGATTTATATTAGTTCCTACTTGATATTCTTTCCAATCTTGAAAACTACTTGTTCTATATAAAAGACCACTTACAACTGGATTTCCAATTGCATTAATTTTAATTTTTGAATTTTCTT
>CAMYZH010000083.1 GCA_947303785.1 uncultured Clostridium sp. | reverse complement strand
AAATTAAGACATTTTCCCAAATGATTTATTAAGACATTATCATAAATGAATTATATGTATATACATTAAGCAAGAAAAACACATTGACGAAGATTAAAAAACATGATATAATTTCAAATATAAAATAAAAGAAAGAAGGAAATAAAATGAAATCTAATATATTTTTAAACCAATTACATCATCATCGTAGGAGCTTGTAACTACTGCATTTAACGGCGTAGGTACAGGCTAAAAGTGCTGTGCCTACGATAGTTTAAAAATATATTAATTAATAGATATATAAAAAACACTATTTGTAGGAAAAAACTATAAATAGTGTTTTTTATTATATCTATTTTTATTTTCTAAAAAAGAAAGGTGGAATTTTATATGAAAAAAGAAGAATTAAAAAATGTAAGAGGAAGTATTGATTACGGAGGAAAAGATGCAATAATAAGAAACTTTATTTCAAAAACTTTACAAGAAACTTTTGAAAAATATGGATATAGTCCATTAGAAACATCAATTTTATGCTATTATGATTTATTAGCATTAAAATACGATGAAGATAATGATATTTTAAAAGAAATATACAAAGTATCAGATCAAGGGAACAGAAGATTAGCATTAAGATATGATTTAACGGTACCGTTTGCCAAATATATAGCTTCAAATAAAGACATAAAGCTTCCTTTTAAAAGATATGAAATTGGAAAAGTGTTTCGTGATGGTCCAATAAAAAAGGGTAGAACCAGAGAATTTATACAATGTGATGTAGATACTGTTGGAATTGAAGGACAAATGATTGAAGCCGAACTTATATCAATATTTGTAGAAGGATATAAAAAATTAGGTATAGATATAGTTATAAAATATAACAATAGAAAGCTTATGAATGGAATAATTGAAATATGTGATATTGAAAGCGAAAAAATTAATCAAATAATAACTGTAATAGATAAAATGGAAAAATTAACAAAAGAAGAACTAATTGAAGAATTTAAGAAACAAGAATTAAAAGATGACCAAATAGATAAAATGATTAAGTATTTATCAATGGAATTTAATAGCTTAAATGAACTTTTCAAAGATACAACGAATATAAATTTAAAAGAGGGATTAAATGAAATCTGTGAATTAAATAAATATATTAGAGAACTTGATTTAACAGAATATGTAATGTTTTCAGCAACACTTGCAAGAGGTCAAGAATATTATACTGGAACAATATTTGAAGTATATGTAGCAGATGGAAGTATAAAATCTAGCATTGGTGGCGGTGGTAGATATGACAATATGATTGGAGAATTTATAGAAGATGGAAAAAAATATCCTGCTGTTGGTGTAAGTTTTGGATTAGATGTTATTTTTGAAATTTTAAAAGAAAAGATGACAAAATTAAGTAATATTGATGTCTATATAATTCCTATGAATAACAATATAACAGCATTAAAAATAGCAAATGAATTAAGACAAAAGGATATAAAAGTTGAAATTGAAATGAATAATTTAAAACTAAAAAAGGCACTAAATAGTGCAAATGAAACTCAAATTCCATTAGTTATTATATTAGGAGAAAATGAGTTAAAAGGAAATAAGTTAATTATTAAAGATATGAGAAATAATTTTCAAATAACTGAAGATATTGATGATTTCATTGATACTATACAAGAATTAATTTTAATACAAAAAATAGAGTATAAAATATTAAATCCAGGAGGAAACAAAACGGCATTGGTAAGAAGTACAAATTTTACGGACAAACAAAAATGTTTAATAAATAGACTTATTATGGAGAAATACTTCGAGGTTGAACAAGTTGGATTTTTGAGTAATGAAACAAACAGATTAGAAATGGCTGGCGGAGAATTTTGTATGAATGCTACAAGATGTGCTGTTTATGAATATTCTAAAGAAAAAGAAAAAAGTATTGAAATTTCTGTATCTGGGACTAATAAGAGTTTAATAGGTAGAGTATTGAATGATAATAAAGTTGAGATAAAGCTAGATATTAGTAAAAATATAGATGAGTTAATAGAAGTACAAAACAATTTTACGCTTGTTAAAATAGATGGAATTCTAATAGTAATTTTTGATGAGAAGCAATCTAAAGAATATATAAGAAAAATAAAAGATAATGAAGACCTTGCAAAAAAAGAATTAAAAGAATTTATGAGTAAAAGTATTCAGACGGATGAAAAAGCAATAGGAATAATGCTATTGGAAAAGGTTTCAGATAAGATAAAAATAAATCCAGTAGTATGGGTGAAAGATATTGATACAGTATTTTATGAAACAGCTTGTGGTAGTGGAAGCTTAGCAACAGCTATATATAATTATTATAATTACAAAGAAGAAATGTTGGAATTAATTCAACCATCAGGATATACTGTCAGCATAGTATTAAATACAAAAAAGCAATACATCGAAGATGCAATTATTACAGGAATAGTAGAGGAGGTTTAAAATGCAAGCAAAAGAAATATTAAAAGAATTGGTTAAATTTGATACATATAAAGACAAGGAAAACCAAGAGATAATGAACTATATACAAGGAATCTTAGAAGAAAAAGGATTTAAAGTGGATTATAGAAGTAAATGTCTAATTTTGAGTATAAAAGAAAAATGTAAAATTGCTTTTATAGGACATACTGATACGGTACAAAGTGGAAATGATTGGAAATTTAATCCTCTGGAACTAACTGAAGTTGATAACAAATTATATGGATTAGGTACTTGCGATATGAAGGGGGGAATAGCGGCAATTCTAAAAGCAGTATTAGATATAGATTGGAATAAATTAAACTATGGAATTAAGCTAATTTTTACATATGATGAAGAAATTGGTTTTGAAGGAATAAAAGAAATAAACAGTTTAAATGTTGAAATCCCTGAAAATGTAATTGTAGGAGAGCCAACTAATAACGAGATAATGAATGGAAGTAAAGGGTTATTAGAAATAAAAGCCGAATTTAAAGGAAAATCAGCACATTCGAGTAATCCTGAAAAAGGGATAAATGCAATAGAAAAATGTATTAGTTTTTTAGATGAATTAAAATTATTTTATAATGTTTTAAAATCTGAAACTGATAAAAGATTTAAAATCCCATATACAACTATGAACATTGGGAAAATAGATGGAGGTAAAAGCATTAACATTGTTCCTAATAGCTGTATAACATATATAGATTTTAGAGTTATGAATAATGGACACAGGCAGAAAATATTTGAAGAGCTCAATAGATTAAAAGAAAAATATCAATTTGAATATGAAATAATAAACGATATAAAACCATTTATAACCGAAAGTGAAAAGTGTAAAACAACAGACTTTATAACAGAAGCAAGTTTCATTCAGTCAAAGAATAGATATATATTTGGTGTAGGTCCAATAAATCCGCATGAAGCAAATGAATATATTACAGTAGAAAGTTTAGATAGGCTAGTTGAACAATATAAACAGATAATTAATAAAATATGTTGTTAGGATTAATAATTAATTTATAAATAAATATTTTTTGATTTTTAAGAATGAAAATAAAGGATATAGGTTTAAAATAGATATGTCACATGTAAATTGAAAATAAAATATTGAAAGAG
>CAMYZH010000082.1 GCA_947303785.1 uncultured Clostridium sp. | reverse complement strand
ATTACAACTGATATGTTATGGCCAGATGCATGGAAAATGCGTATTAATATTAGAGATTTGACACCAAATAATTTCAACTTATATGCAGAATATTATAAAAATGGATTCAATCCAAGAGAGGTTGCTGATCTTGAAAAAATATTTGGAGTTACCGATATGCTTGATGACGCTAAAAAATATTTTATAGAATTGCAACAAGATATGCAGCCTGCTATGGATGCTGCTAAAAAATTGGCAGAACAAGGTGTAGCTAAAGGAAAGGAATTATTAGGTGTATTACAAAAAAATCTACCTAAAGAAGGACAACAGGATTCCACAACAGCTGCTGGAAATGGTAAAACTGTTGGTGCTGAACATACAACAATGTCAGAAACGTTCCAAGGAGAAGCTAATGCTCAGCAAGATCGTCTTGCAGATATTCAAAGAGGAAGAGATCTTATATATGCAAAACAGGCATCTAAGCTCGGAGTATCAAGTAAAGAATTTAATAAAATGGTAGAAGAAGAAATGAAGAAAGGTAAATATCAAGATATGGTTGATCAAGAGTATGCAGCAAATAAAACTTGGTATGGGGGTATGACTGGACAAAATGAGACGGTATTACAACAAGCAAGAGATAATGCTAGAACACGTGCTCAATTTGCAGTAGAACAAAGATTAAAACAACAGCAAAAAAATGCTGCGGCTCAAGCAATTACTACAGGCGGTAAAAAATGAATAAAAAATTAAATACATTAATATCTAACGGGGTATTTCCTCCTGAAATAAAAAAATTAGATAACTATGATTATGCAAATTTATTTAATGTTATAAATAAAGGAGAAAAAAGTTATTTTAATTTATGTAAAAATATATATTTTGATAATACTCAATATTTAACATCAAATGATGTTGAATTTTATACCATTATTGATGATGATAGTTGGAGCAGTATTTCATATAAATTTTACAGAACTTATAAATTATGGTGGTTAATTTGTAAATTTAATAATATTACAAATCCATTTTATGAATTAACTCCAGGAAAGGAAATAAAAATACCATCAAAGGAAATGGTTGATAGTATATTAGCTATAATAAAATCAAATTGATATGAATATTTCAAATAAGAAAACTTATAATAATCAAGAATATGATGTATCACTTTTTATGTATTCATCAAATGTTACATTAACATCACCATCTGCAATTGAAACAAATGATAAAGACTCCATGTTAATACCAACTGAATCTATTACATATATTATGATAGAAAATTCAATTGTTGATATTATTCCTATTGCTGAATTTGAAATAATTGATAATGGATTTTTATTAACTTCAAAATTAAAGAAAGAAAATTTTAGATTTAGACTTATAATTTCAAAAGGAAACTCTCGGACTTCAAATTGATACAATTTGGATTATTAAAAAATATGATATTTTAAATTTTTCAACAAGTTCAATTCAATATAAAATTTGGGCTGAATTGGATTGTGCTATACCTTTATATACTACATGTACTTATGCTACATCAAATGATCTTTATAATGATGTAGACGGTGGTGAAAACCCTTATAAAATTATCAAAAGTATATTACTTAATGTTGGATTTAAAATGTATCCAGATTCATCAAAAGATGAAAATGGGAATGAAGTAAGAAATAGATATTCTCCACCTATAATTTCAAATAAAGTTAATTTTATTACAAATCATAATATGTATGCAATTGATGCTGTAAAATTTTTATTATCTAAAGCTGTATCAACTTTAGACATTTCGCCTCCAGCATATTTAATTTATAATGTAAAAGATAATAAAGGTTTTATAACATCAAGGGAAAATTTATTTAAAGAAAGCAGTATTGAAGCACAGCCTGATTCAACAAAGTTATATTATTCAATTACTGAATCAAGTCTTGGAAAACAATTTCAGATGAAAGATGTTAGAACAGATTCGATTACGATTGAAAAAGATGTAGGCGGATTGGAAAATTCAAGATTATTATATAATTATGGCTTTTATAAGTATAATCATAAAGAAAGAGCTTGGGAAAATGATAAAATTTCAAAGATTGGTTTAAATGATACCCTAATAAAGGGAATTGCTGGTGCTACAGATAATTCTATATATTTAGGTGCTGGAATAGAGGATATGGAGTTGGCAAGAAATTATCAATTTCCAACAATAAATCATCAAAGAATGTATGATGTTTTAAAACATTTGGAATTATTTTCATCTAATATTCAATTTACTGTTGATGGAGATTTGAATTTAGATGTTGGGCATGTTATTACAGTAAAAGAAGTTTCAGATTCAGTCTGAAAAACTGTAATGTTTAATGGAAAATGGTTAATTATAAAAATAAGACACTCATTTAGAAATAAAGAATATAAAACAAATATAATTTGTGCAAGAACATTTTTTACAAAGGCTCTTTAAAGAATGAAAGATTTATATAATGAAATAGGAAAATTTAATTCAATCTATCGTGGTTTTGTTACTTGGAATGATGATCCTGCGGTAAAAGGCAGATTAAAGATTTTTGTTCCAGGAGTTTATTCAGATTTATATGAATCAAAACCTGAATTGTTACCTTGGGCATGTCCTGCCATGTCATCATTTGGAGGAAATAGTATTAATCCAAATGCTAAAGCCGATAATTTATTAAATGAAGAAACCGGATGGTCATCGGCTCCCCATGCTGGAAATGTTGAAGTTGGAGCACAAGTTTTTGTGTTTTTTGAAGGTGGAGATATTAATTTTCCAATTTATTTTGCATTTGCACAATCAAGTAAAGGTTGGCTAGCTGAACATCCAAATCAGCATGTTTTTAAGAGCGATAATGTAAGAATTAGAATAGATGAAAATGTGAAGGATGAAAGATCTACCTGTAAATTTAATTCATACAATTCAAAAAATTCAAAAATTTCAAAAGCGAATTTGGAACGTGATTGTACAAAGCATGGCTGGACATTTGATCAAGAAAAAGGAGTTATAAAAGATCTTGAAACAAGAATTGATATTGAAGTATTGGCTGAAAATTTAAATGCTGTTAATTTAATTATTCACGGTAATGTGAATATGAAATTGGAAGGAAATTGGTTTGTTGAACATTATGGAAATAAATACGAGTATCATGAAGGTGATACATATATAAAACAAATTGGATCAACATATATAGAGCAAGAAGGAACTGTTAGAAATAAATTAACAGGTGATAAATCTGAAGAACATATTGGACATTATTATTTAACTCATAATGGTGATACTCTTAAAACCCATACTGGCACATATTTTATGATGGTTGATGGTGATGTAACATTTACTTTTAATTCAGAATATAAATTAAAGGTTGGAAAAAATTATACAGAAACCGTTGAGCTTAATAAGAATGCTGATATTTTTGGTTCCAAGAATTTAAATATATATGATAGTTATAATGAAATTATTGCTAATAATAAATTTATTTCAGCTGAAGGTTTTTATGATTTATTGGTTGGGGAAAGTATTACTACTAAATCATCAAGAGGAAATATTTTATTAGAAACTGAAGGCAATTTTGAATTAACAAAAGAAGGAAAAATTACTCCAGTTGGTTTTACAAATATTGGAACTAAAGGAAATATTCAAATAATATCGACTTTTGGAAATATTAATTTACAATGTAAAAA
>CAMYZH010000081.1 GCA_947303785.1 uncultured Clostridium sp. | reverse complement strand
AATTAATTCTAGGGTTAATGAAAATGTGTTATTTCATCAATTTATAGCTGCAATAATTAGTTTATGTTTAGGTAGATATTGTAATCAAAGTTTAGGAGAAAAATTAGATATCTATAAATTAATAACTGCATCTTTGTTTCACGATTTTGGAGAATATAAAGGAACTGAAATAACAGCCCATATAAAAAACTACAATGATGCTACTACAAAAATGTTTGAAGAAATTGAAGAAATAGATGAAAATGAATTAAGAGAAAAAGTTGGGGACAATCTTTACCAACATATTATTGATATAAAAAATGATGGGCCAGAGAGTTATGTTTGTGGATTTATAGATAAAATGTTACCATATATTAAAACTTGGATAGAAATCAAATATTATAACAATTATACTTATATTAAGCTTATACCTGCATTATATAGAAAAAAATTTCAATCATTGGCAATGATTAAAAATATAAATGAAATTAAAGAAAAATCATTTTTCCTAGATTTATTAATAGAGTATTATATATTTTTTAAAAATGCTTCAATTGAAAGTAATTTTGAAATCCTTTCTAGTTATTTTACAGATGTAGAAATTTCAGATTTTAAGAATGAAATTAAACTATTAAGGGATGATCCTAAAAGCTTTTGGAATTAAGAAAAAAGGTATAAAAAGAAACTATATAATATAGAGAAATGGAGAAAAAAAATAATGATAGATTTACAAAGAGTAAAAAATTCTTTTAAGGAATTTATAGATAATTATAATAATCAAGATGATCCGGGATTTAACTTAAAAGTAGTTCATACTATGCATGTTGTAGAAAATGCAAAGAGCATAGCTGAACATATGCAACTATTAGATGAAGATATTGCTCTTGCACAACTCATTGCTTATTTACATGATATTGGTAGATTTGAAGAATTAAAAACTTTAAAAGGGTTTGAAAGTGTAAAAAATGATCATGCACTATATGCGTCTAAGATTTTATTTGATAATAATTTTATTCGAAAGTTTATTTTAGATGATTTATACGATAATATTATAAAAAAAGCTATTGAAAACCATAATAAATTAAACATAGAATCAGGATTAAATGAAAGAGAACTACTTCATGCAAAAATAATAAGAGATGCGGATAAACTGGATAATTTTAGAGTAAAAAGAGATGAAAGCATCGAAGCACTTTTTCCGGGCAAATTTTCTAAGATTGATGAATTCAATGATTCATTAATTTCTGATAATGTATATAACAGCGTTTTAAAAAATGAATGTGTTGATATTCATGATAGAGTCTATCCACTAGATTATTGGATATGTATTTTAGCATTTGTATTTGATATGAATTTCAAAGAAACTTTTGATGTTATTAAAGATAATAATTATGTGAATATTTTAATTGATAAGTTTAAATATACTAATAAAGATACAATTGAGAGAATGGAAAACATTCGAAATATAATAAATGAATATGTCAGAACAATGACTAACTAAAAAAACACCTATTGTATAATTCTTATGAAAGGCAAAAAAGACAAGAAGGGAAAAATTATTATGGAATCAAATCTAGAACCAATAAACATATTTGACTTTGATGGAACACTAACAACAGAGACATGGCCTAAGTTTTGGGTGTGGGTAAAGAAATTTGGATATAGTGGAGAAAAAAGAAATGATGATTTAGAAAATGCAATTGCGAAATATAGAGAAACACATAGTGGAGATATGCTTGAAACATTTTTTGGATTTTTTAATGATTTACTTGTTAAAAATAATGAAACTATTACATATGAAGATCTTTTAGAAGGAGAAAGATATATAAAATATCATCCTGGTGTAATAGATTTTCTTGAAAAGTCTTTAGTAAAAAATTATATTGTTTCAGGAGGGTTTAAAGAATTTTTAGAAAATTTAAAAATTGCAAATAATTTTGAAAAAATTTATGGAAGTGATTTAAAACATAATGAAAACGGGTTAATCTCCGGAGTTGAAGAAATAATGACAGATGAAAAGAAAATACTTGCAATAAAAGATATATTAAAAATCAATAATAGACTAGAAAATGATTGTAGAGAGGTATATTATATAGGTGATGGATTTAGTGATGCTGTTGCTATGAGCTTTGTTCATAATAATGGCGGAAAATCTATATTGGTTTATCAGTCAGATAAAAAAGACAAATTTAATCTTCAAAACAGGGAAATATATGAAAAATTAAACGAAGCTGGAATAGTTGATTATTATTGCATAGCAGATTATAGAAAAGGTAGTAAACTTTTTGGTTTTCTACAAAGGAAGAGCTAAAGTAAAAAAGATAGGAGAAATATAAATGGAACCAATAGTTGATAGAGAAAAATATGTGTTTCACGGATTATCCGGATTAATCCAAAATGAGGAAACAACAATAGTTGACCAATCGGAAGAAAATAATATAAAAGCTGCAATTATTGAAGAAATTGCAGATTATGATCCTTATTATGATATGGCTCATGATATGAAAATTGGATATTATACTTTTAGTATTGTAAGAACAGTAAAAGGTATTAATTCAGCGCCAATTCTTTTTGGGCTATATAGATTAATTCAAATTTTAAAATATCGTAAAATAGAAACTTTTGATGACATAAAAAAAGGCCAGGTTCATTAGTAATAAATTCTGGAGAAAAATTAGGAACTTTTAGTAATTCTGATGAACTTTGTTTTGTTACACCAAATGAAACTTTAGTTAATGGTCACTCATGTGATACAGGAGGTAGTTTTGCTTTATTTATAGATCCGGCTGTAGCAATAGTACTTCCATATGATGAGGTGTTTTGTGGATATAAGAAATCTGATGATTTAAATGGAATATTTGTTGAGGAGATAAGAATAAAGGGAAGTATTGATCGCCCTAATATTTATGCTGTAAGTCTTCCGGTAACTTGTAAAATAGGGAAAATACAAAAAAAGAGTGATCGTTTGGAGAATCTTGAATATTGGAAATCAAATATTAGATTTGTAAGAGAGATTTTAAAATTATTTGGATATCCTGAAGTTCATATTGTAGATAGTATTTCTGGATATGATTTAGAAGATGAAGAAATAATGAAGGCTTATAAAAAAGTAATAGAAGGAAGTGATGGCATAGACGAATATTGTGATTATATGCTGGGATATACTATATATTCTTTTACAAATGCTTTAAAAGATTATATCAATATGTTAAATAAAAAAGGAACAACAGCGGAAAGACCTAGTTCAAGTCCAATTTGGAGCCCTAGGCCTGATCAAGGTTATAATTCAAATTCAAGTCCTGGGCCAAGTACGAATTCAAATCCTGAGCCAAGGCGTAGACGTACTTCTAGAAGAATTGACCGTCTTAATGATGATTTCGAATTATAGATAGACATCAATAAATACTTTTAAAATCAGAAGAAGGGAGCACTAGAGACATACAGAATAATGGATATAGTATTAGAAAAATACTATAATGGAAGAAAAGATGATTTTTGGTACAGAAGCAACACATGGAACAAAAAATAAGATTTCTTTAAGATAAGGAGTAATTATGATTTTAAATATACTATTATTAATTATAGGTTTTATAGTTTTGATAAAAGGAGCAGACATATTTGTTGATGGGGCTTCAAGCATAGCAGGAAACTTTAAAGTTTCAAAAATGCTAATAGGATTAA
>CAMYZH010000080.1 GCA_947303785.1 uncultured Clostridium sp. | reverse complement strand
ACTTCAACTTTTAAATAAAAAAGCAAAAGCTATTTGCATTTTTATTGCTTTTGCTTTTTTATTTAATTTAACATTTACTGATTATCTTAATCACAATTAAAGATATTTCATATAAATTTTGACACAATATTAAAAAGGAGATTTACTATGGATAAAAACAAAGGATATGTATCATTCATACTTCATGCTCATCTGCCATTTATTCATCATCCAGAAAGTGAAGACTATTTAGAAGAACAATGGCTTTTTGAAGCTATGTCTGAAACATATATTCCCCTTTTATTAAATTTTAAAAAATTAGAAGAAGAAAATGTTAAGTTTAGATTAACTATGACTATGACACCTCCTCTTCTTTATATGCTTGATAATAAATTATTACAAGAAAGATATATTAAATACTTAAAAAGTCATATTGAACTTGCTGAAAAAGAATTAGAAAGAACAAAATATGATGAGAGACTACACAGTTTAGCTCAATACTATTTTGATAGATATTCTAATGATTTACATGTTTTTAAAGATGTTTATGATTGTAATTTAATTAGTGGTTTTAAACATTTTCAAGATGCAGGCTTTTTAGAAATCATTACTTGTGGTGCTACACATGGTTATTTCCCTATTTTATATGTAACTCCTCAAACTGTTCGTGCTCAAATAGCTGTTGGAGTTCAAACCTATAAAAGATTTTTTGGCAGGCAACCTCGTGGGATATGGCTTCCAGAGTGTGGTTATGTTCCAGAAGCTGATAAGTATTTGAAAGAATTTGGTATTGAATATGCAATAGTTGAATCACATGGTATTTTATATGCAGACCCTGCTCCTCTTTATGGAACTTTTGCACCAATAGTTTCTCCTGAAGGTTTAACTTGTTTTGGTAGAGATATTGAATCTTCTAAGCAGGTTTGGAGTTCAATTTGTGGCTATCCAGGTGATTTTAATTATAGAGAATTTTACAGAGATATTGGCTATGATTTAGATTATGATTATGTTAAGCCTTATATTGCTTCAAATGGTGCTCGTGTTCATACTGGCATTAAATATTATAGGATTACTTCTAAATCTGGAGATAAAGATTACTATAATCCTAGATGGGCCATGGATACAGCTGAAATGCAAGCTGGACACTTCCTAGATTCTAGGACTGCTCAAATCGATACACTTTCTAGATTTATGGATACTCCACCTATTGTTGTTTGCCCATATGATGCTGAACTATATGGTCATTGGTGGTATGAAGGTCCATATTGGTTATATATTTTATTTAAAAAGGTTTATTATGATGATTGCAATTTTACATTAATCACTCCTGGCGACTATATAGATAGACATCCAAATATTCAAGTATCTTCTCCATGTCGTTCAAGTTGGGGGGCTAATGGATATAGCGAAGTTTGGCTAAATCCTACAAATGATTATGCACATCGTCATCTTCATAAAGCAGGAAACAGAATGGTTGAACTTGCAAATATGTTTCCCGACGAAAATGATGGTTTGAGAAAAAAAGCATTAGATCAATGTGCAAGAGAATTATTACTTGCTCAAAGTAGTGACTGGCTATTTATAATAACAAATGGAACAATGGTAGATTATGCTAAAAAGCGAATTAAGCAACATATTGGTCGTTTTACAAAGATTTATTATCAGATTAAAAATGATAAAATTGATGAAAAATTTATTGATGATATCTATTTGCAAGATCTGATTTTCAAGGATATTGATTATAGAATTTATAAATAGTGTCAAATGGGACGGAGGTTTTTGACATAAATAAGTGTCAAAAACCTCCGTCCCATTTGACACTTATTTTATTTGTAAAGAATAAACTATTATAAAATGTAAATAATACTTTTTAAGTAGGAGGCTTTTTTTATATGTTTACTCTTTTTCTAAATAATAATGATGATTTAGAAAACATTTTTTTGTATTCCAATTCCAAGAAAGATTTACTTGATAAAAATATAAAAATTGAAAAAAATTCAGATAATATAGTTTTTAGTAATATAAATTCAATTTCAAATTTTTCCTTATGGATTAGTAATTTAATTATCGATTTGTTTGAAAAGAAAATTATATCTAATATAATACAAAAAAAATACTATTATTTTGATTCTAATGAACAACATGAAATAGAAGATATTTCAACTATTTTTTTAAATGATAATTCACATAGTAAAAAGGAATTAATCTTTATCTCTGTTAATGATTTTTTAAAAAGTAATTATAGTATGAATCTTGATGGATTTATTCGATTTAGATTAAAGGATTATATTGAAGTATTAGAATATTTAGTAGATTTATCTGCTAATAATTTCATTATTAATAGAGAATACAATAAATTCATCGATTTATTAATAGAGTATATTAATAATGAACCTCCTAAAATTGAGCTGGTTCATTTAGTTTATTTAAATCAAGAATCTATTTTACTTGATAAAATGCAAAACATTATTCCTATTAATAATGCTATTTTTGATGCAAAATTTCTGTCTGATATTACATTTTCTTCAAATGACTATGCGCTAAATACTCTTTTAAATCTATTACCTAATAAATTATATGTTCATATTTTAGATAAAGAAGATGAATTTATAAAAACTTTAAAAATGATATTTAAAAATAGACTATATATATGTTGTAACTGTGATATTTGTAATTATTATCATCAAACTATATTGAAATAATACTTTCTTTATTGATATAATTTAAATAAATCAAATAAAAGGAGTAAAACAATGACTACTTTTTCACTAAAGATTATAGCATGTATTAGTATGTTTTTTTGTCATATAACTTTTGTGTATTCACATTCGCCAATGTATTTTACTTTTATAGGGAGATTAGCTTTTCCTATATATGCATTTCTAATTTCAGAAGGATATGCTCATACTAGAGATGTAAAAAAATATCTAACAAGGTTAATTGTTTTGGCCATCATATCACAAGTACCTGCTTATTTATTATTTATTGGAACAAGTTTTTCTACTTTATATTTTAATATATTCTTTACCTTATCTTTTGGATTAATATCAATAATTTTATATGAAAAGTTAAATAACGAATATATTTCTCTTCCAATTATATTTATCATAAGTATCCTTGCAGAAAAACTAGGATTTGATTATGGCTTAATTGGTGTTCTAATGATTTTTTCTTTTCATTATTTTAAAAATAGTAAGGTTAAAATGACTTTAGCTGAAATATTTTTAATGCTTTTACTATATATTGAAAAATCAACTCATTATACTTATACTGTGGCAATTACTCGTTATTTACTAATCAACTTGGCATTTATGATTTCTTCACTTCTTTTTATTGTTGCTTATAATGGAAAAAAAGGAAAAAGTTCTAAATATGTAAAACTTGGATTTTACTTATTTTATCCTTTACATTTAATATTACTAGTAATTATAAAATCTTTTATATAAAAAAGAAGAGCAACCTTTATTGCTCTTCTTTTGATTCAAATAAATCTTTTATTTTCATTGTTAATTTACTTGCAAGAATTCTATGACCATCTCTACTTAAATGTACTCCATCTTCTCCTACTACTAAATCACTATTATCTTGAAATATGCAATTATTCCTTAATGCTATATTTTCATATATTTCAGCCAATTTTTCAGATTTTTCAATTCCTCCAATATATTTTTCACTTTCTTTTGTGATATTTGGTGGAGCTATTATTAATAATTTTGGTGGAACTTTTCTATATGCTGGTTTTCTATTTAATATTGTATTTACAAAGACTTCTTCAAATATTTGT
>CAMYZH010000079.1 GCA_947303785.1 uncultured Clostridium sp. | reverse complement strand
AACTTTCAGAGTTTGTAACAGCTCAAGATATCGAAGCAGCTGTTTCTGGTAAAGCCGATAAAGCTGAATTAATTACTGCTGAAGATGTTGAATCAGCTGTTTCCGGTAAAGCTGATAAATCTGAAATAGAAAACTTCATCACTGCTGATGCTATTTCCGGTAAAGCCGATAAATCAGAAATTACCGAATTTATTACAGCCGAAGATGTTGAACTAGCAGTCTCTGGTAAAGCAGATTCAGAAGAATTAGATTCACAAAATGAATATCTTGAGAAGAAACTGAAAAGTTTTGAAGAAATGTTATTCAATGTAAAATCAAAAGTTGGCACAAAAATTTCATCAATTGAAAACATTTCAGGTGATATTAATGAAGATATTGTAATTGAATTAGATACACCAATTAATGATGTTAAATCAGTAAGTGGTTTAACAATTACAGTTACAGAATTGAATGTTGAAAGTGGAAGAGTTGTATTTACTACACCTGGTGATACAATTATTCAAAATCTTTCAACATCTGGTAATTTACCACAAGGTGTATCAAATGCTCAATTCTCAATTAATACACAAGGTAATGTCAACATTTCAAATTGTGATGATTTAAATCAAACAAGTTACAACTGTTTTGAAATTGGTTTATCAAATGAACCACCAAAATCAGTCACTATTGAAAATGTTCACATTAAAGGTACATTAAGAAATAATGCAATTTCAATATTTGGTACAGTAGATGATGCAGTTATTAACATTTCAAATGTTATAATTGATAATTGTTCAAATCCAATTCGTATTTCAAATAAGACAAATGCAAGCGGAGTTGTTTTAAATTTAATTAATTGTGAATTTACTCAATGGGACGCTGGTCAATATGCAGGTGCAATAATTTGTCAAGATTATACAAGCACAACGGCAGCATTAGCACAAGAAAATAATTTATTTGCTCCAACAAAGCTTACAATTAATTTTATCAATTGTACACATAATGGAGAAAAGATTACATTTACCGATCCTGCTGAAATTTGCACAACAGGTGATGAAAATCAAGTTATATATGTTTACACTGATAGAGAAGGTATTATTCCATATAATACTGATAGATATCCAACTATAACTTGCAAATAATTAAACATATACTAAAAAGGCGGGAAGAATTCCCGCCTTTTTTTTTCTTAATCTTCAACCTTTAAATTCATAACTGCAATATCATACAGTCTTTCATATGTTCTGTAAACATTTTTTTCTCTTTCAGATACATTTTTATCATTTTCTAAATAATTATTAAATTCACGACCAACTGCATCTCTATAAGTGATTAAAGCTTCATATGTATCATTATCTACAGTATTAATAGATCTACAACCAACCAACAACAAACAGCACAATGACATACAAGTTAACAAAATCTTCATAATTATTCCTTTCTTTATATAATTATTTTTTAATAAATTAACTATTTTTATTTCTTTTTATTCTTTAACCATTCTGGCATTTCCCTATTTTTATATTGAAATCTTTTTAAGGTATTTTTCTTAAATTTATAATAATTTTGATATGCATTTACTACATCCTCAATACTATCAGAACCAACCTTTAAATCCTTTATCATACACTTTGGAAATGATAACAACTTCACATCATACATCATTTCTAAGTATGGTTTCCAGCATATAGTAAACATTTGCCGGCATTTATGTATTTTATTATACCGAAATGTATACTCATCTAGAAGTGCATTTAAATGATGACATAACAAAATATAATTATGAATATTTTCCAAACATCTTCTGCATGGATGATTTGCATAACAACTTTTATATCTATTATTTTCTATACCATGTAACCGATCATGAGTACTTAAAAGTTGTGCAGACTCAACAATCATTTTTACTATGTGTGAATTACATAATTGTTGAGCTGCTAAAACAGGATCTTTATTTATGACAAAAATATTCATTTATCTTTATTAAATTCATCTTTAATTTTATCAATAATAGAATCAAATGAACTGTTTGTAATAGTAGGACCAAATGGATAATCAGAAGGTGATTTTACACCATATACTACTGTATAATTATCTCCTTCTTTTTGCGGAGGAGTTACAACACCATAAACATATATTGGACCAAATTTATTATCTGGTTTTTTAATGTCATCCTTTTGAGGTTCTTTAAGTATTTCAAGTAAACGTTCAGCATTATCTACACTAATTGAAACTTTTTCAATTCCACTTATAGTTTTACATGAAGGTACAAATTCTCTTTCTCTATTAAATTTAAAACCATTTTTCCAAATATTTTTAATATCTTTAATAGTTCCTTGAACATGTAAATCAGATTTCCAAGCTCTATAAGATAAACAAGGAATAATATTACCATCATAAGTAATTGAAAATCCTTGAATTCCAGCTAAACATTTACCACATGTAAAATTATCAGCCTGAACAATTTCAACAAGCTTAGTTTCATTTAATTTATTGATTTTTTCTTGCAAATCTCTAATTTGATTCAAGTCAAGTTGAAACTCATTTCCAATTGTTAACTGAACTTGCCAACATGAAAATTGAACAGCAAACTTTGCTAATTCAAAAATATTATCAATATTATGAGTTCCAAAATTTGAAATCATAGTAATTTTATTTGTATACTTTAAATAATTACCACTATTTTTAAGTTGTTCAATATCATCTAAAGTATTAACTGATAATCCATATTGAGTTATATTTGAATCAAAATCATCATTTATTTTTTCAAATAAATAACCATTTGTTAAAACTTTAACCTTAATATCATTTTTATGTAATAATTTAACAGACTTAGTAAGTTCTTTAAATTCAGTTGAAGGTTCACCACCAGTAATTGTAACTTCTTTTGGATGAACTGAAATAATAGCTTTTGTTATTTCTTCATAAGTAAACTTTCTATCATTTGAATTTAAAATATTTTTAGAGCCACAATATTTACAATTTTTATTGCACTTTAAAGTAAACTCCCATAAAATTTCATTTGGATTTTTCATATGTTTCCTTTCTTTTAAAGAAATAAATTATTAAAAGCATTTTTAATACTATTAGCATGCATTGAAATTAATTTATCACGAGAATCACTAACATTTACTTTAATTAAATCACTTGTTGCAAATTTAGTTTGAATAACTACATCAGCTGTTCTTTTAAAATTATTATTTGCAGAAATTACAATTCGCTTTTCCCAATCAGACGGAAACTTTCTCTTCATTCTTTCAATATTTCTACCTAATTCATAAAAGCAAATTGGTTGATCACTTTTTGAAGTTTCATCAAAAAACATTGAAAATATATCACATCTTTCTAACCAATCAAATTCCCATTTAATTTGATCAAAAGCTGCATTTGGATCATCTATAGGAAAATTTTCTCTTCTTGGATTTAAAAGAATTAATTCAAAATTATTATTTGAAACATCATTTAATTGATCAATTATATCAGCTTGCCAATTACTACAATTAGTAATTCCACCTGCTAAAAAACAATATATCTTTAATAGTTGTTTATGATTACAATTTTCTGGTGCAGTTATGACTTTCATATTATTTTCCTCTTAAATTATTTAATTTCTCTTTTAATTTTAAAAGTTTATTTTCATTTATTTTTCAATAATTTTTTATCTTGTTTCAGGTTTCATAATATTTCTATTTTTAAATTAAATTAATTTTCTTAATTTTTCATTAATTGAAATTAATTAAATTTAATTATAAAAAAAATAATGAAGATTTCTCCTCATTATTTTTATTATATTTAAATATTTTT
>CAMYZH010000078.1 GCA_947303785.1 uncultured Clostridium sp. | reverse complement strand
ATTTCATCTCTTTCTGCAACCACTTATTATATCATATCAAAATATAATAGGGAATTATAACGAGTTACCCTTTTCCTTGTCATATCCTTCTATTATATCATATCAAAATATAATAGGGAATTATAACTATGCAGACGGTGTTAGAATTTCTGACGGTATTATATCATATCAAAATATAATAGGGAATTATAACCATCTTCATAAATCTAAATGTATTTGTTCCATTATATCATATCAAAATATAATAGGGAATTATAATTGTTGCTCATTATATGATAATGGCTTATAGATTTCTTGCTGTATATCTTTTTGTTCTAATTCTATATTGTTCTTGTTAAAGAATTTCTTTGAGTTTAGTGCTTTTTCTATATCTTTTGGATTCGTAATAGCTTTTGTTATATCATCTGTTAATCCCAAAAATTCGCCATTAATATTTCTACCTATTTATTTTCCTGTGTTTTTATCTATTAATGTACGTTTGTTTTGTGTCGTTTTATTTCCTTTTAATTTTTCTTTTAATCTATTAATTTTCCCAAAAGAAAAAGAACGCTCGTTTTGAGTGTCCTCTATTTCTGAGTAGCTATTCTCAATATTTCTCTCGCTATTTTGTCTGAATCTATTGTCCCCTTCTTGTCTTGCTCTTGTATATAATCCACTACTTGATTCATTTTCTCTTGATTGTTGTTCAATGTTATTACTAATATTATTATTGTTTGATTGTCTAGTCCACATACTTTCAATAATTTCGCTAATGTTTCCTGATTTTGTGATGCTTTCATTTTTTAATACCTCACTCAAATTATTTATTAAGTCTCTGTTCTTTTCTATATCCATTTGTAGATATTTTGTATAACTTCCGTCTTTGTTTTTAGCAAAGAGGTAATAATTATCTCCAAATTCTTTAGATGTTAATATATCTTCATGTATTATATCATATCAAAATATAATAGGGGATTATAACTCTAACCATACAATTTATTACAACCATTTTGCTGACATTGGCAAAATGGTAATAACCAATAAAAAAAGAGCCTTTTTATAGCTATTTAATATAATTTATTTTTTTCTTAAATAGAAGTTTCCTGTCCAAGTGTTATCTGTGCAAATTTCATTAAAATGTTCCAATATTTCTTTGTCATAATACAGTGCATACTTCCTTATAAGCCTATCCAATTTTTTTTCATCTTTTTCCTTTAATAGTTCATTTCTTAATTCTTTATCAATCATTCAACTAACCTCTTAATATATTTCTACAATTCAATATCTTTTACAATTAACTTTGTTGGATTTTTAAAATATTGTCTAAATCCTTCTGAAAAATAATCTCCTAGGCAATCCATATTAATCTTTTTGGAAACATCTATATGATATTTTCCATTTAAGTCTTGTGCATATATTTTGCCTTGTAAAATAGAAATAAACTTTTCTTTCCATATATTATATCATATCAAAATATAATATAGAATTATAAAAATATCTATTAGATAGAACATTCTATTGATTTTCACATTCAACTATTATATTTAGTATATTCTCATATTCTTCTGCTAATGGCGTAAAATTCTGATCTTTATCCAAATTATCCATCATTTTATTATATATGATATCTTCAATTTCTTCCAAACTATTAAAATCATATTCTTTTTCTATATCAATATTTTCTTTTTCCAATAATTCAATTTCTCTTAATGTAAATTTATTTTTTTTTTTCATAATTTCACTTTCTTTTAGTTTTCTTCCAAAACTTAGACAGCATTTTTTATGTGAGTTCTTTAAGAAATGGTTGTCTAAGAGCATAGAATATATTTACTATTATTATAGCATATTAAATCATAAGGAGGAACAACAACAATTCATTACTATACAAATTTTATTTCAAGGTATATAATAATTGCAAAATAAAAAAGTGGTAGGAGTGATATTTATGAAACTTACTAAAATACTAGAAGGACTAATAATTAAAGAAAGTAGAAATAATCTAGATTTAGATATAACAAATATACATTCAGATTCTAGAAAAATAAAAGAAAATGGATTATTTGTTGCAATAGATGGTTATCTTCAAAAAGGAATTGATTATTTAGAAAATGCTATAGAAAATGGTGCAATTGCTGTAATAGTAGAAGATTATGTAGATATGTCAAGCCTTCCTGATAATATTACATATATAAAAGTTGGAGATACTAGAAAAGCTTTAGCTGTAGCTAGTTGCAATTTATATGATAATCCATCAAGAAAATTCAAACTAATAGGAGTTACGGGAACTAAGGGAAAAACTACAACCACTTTTATGATTAAAGCTCTTCTTGAAGCTCATGGACTAAAGGTTGGATTAATTGGAAGTATTGCTGTTTATATAGGAAAAGAAAAGATTGAAGATACAGATAGAACAACACCTGAAAGTGTAGAAATTCAAAAACATCTAGCACATATGGCAGATGAGAATGTAGATGTTGCAATTTTGGAAGTTTCATCACAAGCCATGAAATTACACAGAGTTGATGGATGTGATTTTGATATAGGAGTATTTACTAATTTAACAGAAGATCATATTAGTAAAAATGAACATGCTGATATGGAAGAATATTTTAATTGTAAGTGTATGTTATTTGATATGTGTAAATTAGGGTTTATTAATAGTGATGATAAGACTGTTATTACCATTAAAGACAAGAATAAAACATGTAAATTTAAAACTTTTGGAATTGACAATCCAGCTGATGTTAAAGCTGATGGTTCGACTTTAAAAACAGATCCTTCTTATATTGATTTTACAGCAAATATAAATGGAAAAGATGAACAGTTTGAAGTTTCTATTCCTGGAAGATTTAGTGTTTATAATTCATTGGGTGCAATTAGTGTTGCAAATGAATTTGGAGTTACTCCAGATGAAATGAGGGGAGCTTTAAAAAATTTAAAAGTTTTAGGAAGAAACGAACTAGTTCCAAATAAATTAGGATTAACTATATTGATTGATTATGCTCATACTCCTTCTAGTCTTCAAAGTATATTAGAATCTGTTAGAGCTTATGCTAAAGGTAGAATTATTTGTGCTTGGGGCGTAGGTGGTGATAGAGATAGTAAAAAACGTCCAATAATGGGCGAAATATCTGGAAGGCTTGCAGATTATACAATATTAATGTCAGATCAAGTTAGAACTGAAGATCCTTTAAAAATTTTGCAAGATATTGAAGTTGGTGTTAAAAAGTCTGGTGGTGATTATACAATAATTGTTGATAGAACAGAAGGTATTAAACATGCCTTGGAGGTCGCTACTCCTGAAGATATTATTGTTATTCCAGGACTTGGACATGATTTGTATTTGGAGAGAAATCATGTTAAATATCCTTATGATGAAAGAAAGGTAATTGCGAGTCTTGTAGACGAGCTGATTGCTGAGGGGAAAAAGAAGTTAGTTTAGGTTTGAATACTTTGATAAAAAAATAAAGGGACAGAGTCCCGGTGGCGACATCTCGCCTCCGGGACTCCTTGAATCAGAAAGAAGATGAGTATGAGAACCCATTTTCTGACCAGCTCCAGGTCCGTTTTACTTTTCCGATAGTACCAGGAGATATTTGCTCTCCTGCTAAAACTGTAATCATTGATGTAACAGTTTCAGCATCGAAATTAGACCCACGCTTTTGGATACTCAAATTACTTTTTACTCCATTTGGATAGACTTCTACAGTCAGAGATCCTTTCGGTATGTTGTCCATAATGATTGTCAATGGTGATTTTTTTCCTTCCATCTTTTTTCCTCCACATGGAAATATGCCACTTACGTGGCTACAACAAGTATCTAATAATATTATACAACATTAATTAACATAAATCAAGGATTTTTATGGTAAAATGATTGACATACTAATTATCTTTTGAAATTCCGTTTTAATCTTAAAAGCTGAAATAAGTTTGT
>CAMYZH010000077.1 GCA_947303785.1 uncultured Clostridium sp. | reverse complement strand
GTTGTGGTCACCAGTATTACTGAAGGATATGGATAAATATGTAAAAGCATAAGTTGGAACATCTTCTCTCCAATTAAGCATTGACATTACATTTCCTGAAGCTTTTACTCTTCCGCTAGAAGAAAAATTAACATAATCTGGTGCACTAAGTCCTAATTCATTTTTGGAATTCATAAATTGAACTGAATTGCCATTATTTTCAAGATAAATTAAAGTTAGAGGGGTATAATCTAACCAAGGACCGCTTTTTCCCAATCTATATTTTAGACCAGACACATCAACATTCCCAGCAGCAGAGCATCTTACCCAAATTCTATGATTAACTACTGAAGTGAATGTTAGTGGAACATTTTTATTTTTTGTTAATCCAATTTTATTAAAATCATAAGGTATCATTATTTTATTTTTTTTTTTTTTTAATTTATTGAAATTATTTATTTTAATTAAAACAATAATAAATATTAATAAAAATTAGATTTTAATAAAGATATGAAGAATTTTACTAACGGAAATTTAATTAATATAAATTCAACTGATGTTCCTTCCGGCACTTTAGCAATAAAAATTGGTAATCAAGTATTTGCTCCAATTAATCAAGGTGGTGGGATAGATACATCTGATGCTAATGCAGTACCAAGCTCAATTATTTCTGGAAAAACAGCTTATGTCAATGGTTCAAAAGTTACTGGTACTTTAGGAACTTCTACTCCAACAACTTCAAATAATGTGGTTACAATTCCATCAGGATACATTGCTACTGAACAAACTGTAACGGTTGGAACAGCACTTGCTGCAACTACATATACTCCAACAACTTCAGATCAAACAATTCCTTCAGGCAAATATACAACAGGTGTTCAGACAATTAAAGGTGATGCTAATTTAGTTGCTTCAAATATTGTTGATGGGGTAACTATATTTGGTGTTGAAGGTACTGCATCAGGAGGTGATGATATTATTCTTGGTGTTATTGATGCAAATAATAAATTTCAAGCATTATCATTTGATGGAACAACCCCATCAATATCAGGAAGTGCTGAAACAATTTCACAATATAAAAGTTGGAATGTTCCATATGATGGTGGTACATTATCCGAAATAACAGTCTCAAATAATGAAGTTACAATCCCAGCTGGATTTTTTATAAGAGAAGAATATACCGTTACAGTTGGAACAGCACTTGCTGCAACTACATATACTCCAACAACTACAGATCAAACAATTCCGATTGGTAAATATACAACCGGGGTTCAGACAATTAAAGGTGATGCTAACTTAGTTGCAGCTAATATTGTTAGTGGTATAACCATATTTGGAGTCACGGGCTCAGCCTCAACAGGTGGAAATGGTGGAGACGGTGGAGATGGAGGAGGAGGAGGAGGAGGTAACTCTAACTCAAGTAATGCAGGAGCTGAAATTTTAATTGCATGTGATGACTGTGTTCGCTGGTTTGGATTAGATAGTTATTATTCAACGATTACAAGCATTCAAGAAAATCCCCCAGAAGGAAATATAATAACAATAAATGGAAAAGTATTTAGAATTTGGAGACCAAATAGACATAATGATGTTGGATATTCTGCATATAAGCCTTTAGTATCAAGAAATGATATAAGTGAAGCACATTATATTGAAGAATATGGATATTATCTTTTAACAAATTCAGGTACAGTATATAAATTTAGTGGAACAATTACAGAAAATAGTAATCTTCCATTTTCAACTTCACAAATTACATTCACTGATCCAAATACTAGTGAAACTATTTCAACATTTGATCAAATTTGTGGTTGTGGAAGTCAGGCTTGTTGGTTTAGAAAAAATGGAGACGTTTATCTTTATTATCAACATGAACCTGAAAATGTTGCCAAAGTTAATGGAGCTATTGAAAAGATTATTTCACCAAGAGCCGGAGAACAAGATTATCGGAATGGGACATGCAGCTTATGTATCAATAAGTGGAACAAATCAATTGGGATTAATATATAGAGATAATGAATATGAAGTTGAAGCTTCTTTAAGAACTTTAGCAAATCCTCCAACAGCTAATGAAACATGGAAAGATGTTACATATCAAGATACTGGAGACGTTGGTGGATATATGGGAGGAGAATGTTATACATTTATGTTTGGAAAATCTTCTAATGATGATATCTATTATGCAAGAAATCCAAATAGTTCAGAAATGATGGGGCCAGGCGGAGGATTTATTAATTTAAGTAGTCTTTCATTTACAAAAATTCAAGGTCTTTCAGGGGTTAAAAATATGCCAAAATTCTGTGAATCTTCATTTTATCAAGATGAAGATTGGTCTGGGGAAGAACCTGTTTCTATAAATGTTGTAAATATAAAAACGGCTGCTTTAGCAGTTGATAGTAATGGAAGATTATGGAAAATATATGCAGCAATAAATTCCAGTGGTACATTTACAGGAATTGAAAAAACACAAATTGGAAATGATACTGATTGGAAATGGTCTGAAGGATATATCAATAAAAATAGTTGGTCCGTGGCTCAAAAAGGAAATTATTTTGTTAAATTAAAATGCAGTAATGACAATAATTTAACAATAACATACGAAGAATACAGAGATGTTTCAGGTAAAATATTAACAAGTATAAATAATGTTGGAGATGGAACATACTGTGCAATCTTTAAACCTGGAACAACAGAATAATTATAAATTAAAAAGGTTTGGAATCTCCAAACCTTTTTTTTTTTGTCTTTAAATATATTCTTCCAATTCCTTTGGAAAATCTAATCTTTTATCTTTTTCTTTAATTAATTTTGCACATTCATGTAAAATTTCATCAGATTTTAATCTATATTTAAATTTTTCATTGTTCTTAATAATGTCAAAACATTTTTCAAAAGTATTAATATCTTCTTCAGTAAATGAATCACCAAATAACATTTTAATTACATCATTAGGATCGTGAGTTATATCCTCCTGTTCTTCATTTTTAGCATATCCGTTCCTCTAAATCCTCATTAGTAGATTTATATTTTAAACGGTTCCCGTCCTCATCTATAAGGGTTTTAACTATAGAATAGAAACCATCGTCGGTGATATCATTTTGTTCCCATTTAACAATATTCTTATCTTGATCATATTCTAAAGGCTTATATGAAATAACTTTTGCTATTGAATGTAGTAAATCATTTCTGTGTGCTCCCTTATATTTAGATTCTTGAGGAGTTGGAGAAAACATAAAAAATTTTGTAAATTCAGGATATTTTGTTATAAGTAAATCAATTTGAACTTTTTTATCATTTCCTTTTTGTGGAAATGCAATATGAAGCATATTATAATTTATTGTATTAATACAACTAAGAATACCATTTTTAGCACACATTTCATTTAATTTTATTAAATTATATAGTATTGATCCTGTAATTACTTTTTCATCTAATGCTAAATCAATATCACCAGAATCAGGCTTTTTACCAGTTGATCCTAAAGTAAAAAGTTCTTCTTCAGATAAATCTCTTCCAAAATATGGAGTTAAAATTTTCTTTTTAAAATCATTAATAGTTCTATTAATATATTTCTTTTCAATTCTATCAACATTTGGAACAGCATTTCCACCTTCTTTAATTAATGTTTTTAAAACATTTTCAAATAATAAATCAAATTTCTTCATTTTGTAAAAATTTTCCTAAAATGATATTTAATGTAATTCTATTTATTCAAATTTTATAAGATAAATTTAATTTAAAGAATATGAAAAAAATTTATTTTTTAATTAGAATTTTTAGATTTAGAAAGTCATATATATGAATACAATTAAAATAAAAGAAGATGAATCAAAATTTATTGAAGTATCGACAGATGATGCTGAGATTTTAACTTGTAAACAATTATTAAGTCCATTGAATTCTGAATTTAGTGTATTCATTTTTGAAAATTTTGAAAAACGTTTTTTTAAAAATGAAAATTTAAAAAC
>CAMYZH010000076.1 GCA_947303785.1 uncultured Clostridium sp. | reverse complement strand
GTATGTCAAATTAAACAAAAACAAAAAGAAAAATTTTTCTCTTAACAATGGCACAACTGTTTAGCAATTTTAGCAGTTTATGAAAAGAGAAACATAGAAATCTATAAACAATTTTAGATAGCAACAAAATGCTTAGAAAATATTTACTCCTATGACAAGCAATTACAATGTTTATAAATGTTATGTTTCAAATAAACGAATACAACCATAGCTTTAGGATATAACAACAATTGGCATTGATTAGAACGGCAATAAAAATCATTATACTTGTTGGTGCGTTGTCAATGGAACTAAACCTTGGGGATATTTAACACAATCTCCTTGGAATTATTATTATTATATTACAACATCTGATTATAAGCCATATATATTGATGAATTTTGGTGATCACGGATAGGTTAACAATATACATGATCAAACGTTTTCAAATTGGAATGATTAGTTGTTAGACCTTGTACATTACTTAATGGAAAAAGATAATTATAATCCGAAAGATAATATAGAAGATGGACAAATTGTTAATACAAAATTTAATCAAATGGATTATATGTAGCAGATATACAATAAAAAAATTGATATAAATAATTTGAAAAAAATTAATGAAAACAATCAATATTATTTGTATGAAGATTAGAAGAATAACAAGAAATTAATTGTACATGGTGATAAAATAATTTATTTTTACGATTTAAATGATTTGCACAGAGTTGGAAAATAGAAATTAAACAAAGATATAATTGATTTACTTATTAAAAATCATTAGCATGATATTATTGGAATACTGATTTAGGATAAAATTATACAACCGCAAGATAAAGGATTGTTTGAATAGTGTTTATAGTTTATATGTAATGATTTGTATGTGTTTTTATCACTTGTTAAATTAAAGATTATTGATAAAAATAGTGATTTTTTCAAAGATAAAATAAATTATATTAAACAAAACAAACCAAATTTTTATAAAAACAACTTGGAAAAAATATTATAACAATAATTTGAAATAAATCGTTTTTGTGTTATATTAACGATGTCACAAATAAAAAGTGTGACGCTTTTGTCACAATTATTTGTGACATTTTGTCTTATTAAGCGTTAAAGGCAAGCTTAGAAAAATGTTGGCATAAAATTTGCTATATACATAGACAAAGAAAAATAACTTAATAATTAAAGGAGATAAAATATGTAGAAGGTTATTGGTATTGACTTAGGTACTGGGTTTTCATGTGTTTCTGTTTTTGAAAATGGAGAATCGAAAGTAATTCCTAATGCATAGGGAGCTAGAACAACTCCATCTGTTGTTGGGTTTACAAAAAATGGAGAAATTCTTGTTGGAACTTCTGCTGTAAGACAAGCCATTACGAATTCTAAAAATACTGTTTATGGAATTAAGAGATTCATAGGGAAACAGTATGATGATGTGAAATAGATTGCAAAAATGATGCCATACAAAACAAAAAAAGGAAAAGATGGTGGAGTTCTTGTTGAAGTTGGAGAAAAAGATTACACACCAGAAGAAATTTCTTCAATGGTTCTTCAAAAACTAAAGAGAGATGCATAGTCATATCTTGGGCAAAAGATTACTAAGGCGGTTATTACAGTTCCAGCATATTTCAATGATTCTCAAAGAAAATCAACACAAGCAGCAGGAAAAATCGCAGGATTATAGGTTTTGAGAATTATTAATTAGCCGACAGCGGCTTCACTTGCTTATGGATTGGATAAGAAGAACAAAGATCAAACTATTGCAGTTTGGGATATTGGTTGTGGAACTTCTGATGTTTCTATTCTTTAGGTTGGTGACTCAGTTTTTGAAGTTCTTTCTACAAACGGAGATAGCTTGCTTGGAGGACGTGATTTTGATGAAGCAATTGTTAATTATATTTCAGATAAATTTAAAGCTTAGAATGGTATTGATTTGAGACAAGATTCTCAAGCCCTTCAAAGATTAACAGATGCTGCATAGAAGGCTAAAATTGAACTTTCTAGTTCTATGTCTACAGAAATTAATGTTCCTTTTATTTCTATGAATTCTTCTGGTCCATTACATCTTAATTAGACTTTAACAAGAGCAAAATTTGAAGAATTATTGTCTGCTGTTTTTGATAAATTTGAAGAACCAACGAGAACTTGTGTAAAAGATTCTGGTAAAACTTTTGACCAAATTAATTAGGTTATTATGGTTGGTGGTTCGACAAGAATTCCTTATATTCAGAATTTTGCAAAAAGAATTTTTGGCAAAGAAGTAAATAAATCAATTAATCCTGATTAGGCAGTCGCAATTGGCGCTTCTATTCAAGCTGCTGTATTAAATGGAGATTCTTCCACTGGTGATATTCTTCTGCTTGATGTTACACCGCTTTCTCTTTCCATTGAAACTATGGGAGGTATTGCAACAAAAATGATTGAAAAAAATACAACAATACCATTTAAAAAGAGCGAAATTTTTAGTACAGCTCAAGATTCACAGCCTGCCGTTACTATTAGAGTTGCTCAAGGGTAGAGAGAAATGTTTAACGACAATAAATTGTTGGGACAGTTTAATCTTGATGGAATTGCGCCAGCTCCAAGAGGTGTTCCTCAAATTTAGGTAACATTTGATATTGATGCAAATGGAGTTTTAAAAGTTTCAGCAAAAGATAAAGGAACTGGAAAGGAACAAAATATAACTATTACAAATAGTTCTGGTCTTTCTGATGCTGAAATAGAAAAAATGGTTAATGAAGCAAAAGTCCATTAGGAATAGGATAAAAAGAGAAGACACGAAATTGAACTTTTGAACAAACTTGATTCAACTATTTTTAATACATAGAAAACTTTAAAAGATTATGCTGATAAAATTCCTGCTGATGTTAAAGATTCTATTAATAAAAAGCTAGATGAAGTTAAAAAAGTAAAAGAGAACAAATAGATTGATAAAGCTTAGTCTGTTATGAATAGTCTTATGTAGGAATTGCAAAAAATTGGTCAATACGTTTATCAAAATCAACAGCAAAATACTCAACAGCAAACAACAAATAATCAATCTTAGAATAAACAAGATAATATTCAAGATGCTTAGGTTGTAGAATAATAAGTAATGCTTTTATTAAAGCTAAAAAAGCAATGGGATTTTTTATCCTATTGCTTTTTTATTTTTGAAATCTAACATATTTATGATATATTATCAAAAAAAGGTTTTATATTTCAATAAGGGAAAATGCGTATGAATGAAATCAATTTCTATTGTAAGAACGATGATTATTTCAATTTTGAAAATACTGAAAAAACAAAGGCAAGTATTTATATTTTCAAAAATAATGCAAAACTTTGTTTGCAAAACAATCTTGGTTCTGCTACTTATTGTGTTGGAAACACCAGTTTAATTTTCCGTGAATATATGAAAAATTGGTATAATTGTCCAATCGACATTTGTCTTGGATTGCATGAAAAAGAACAAGATTCAAAACAAGATATTGATGGAGATGATTTTCTTTTTAAAGGTCATTGTATTGCAGGCAAATATCAAATTGGAAAATCGTGGTAAAAACGAAGAAAAAGTTGAAATTGATTAAATAAATTAAAATTTTAGAAAGAGAACGTAAAATGAAACAAAAAATTAAAATTTATGATTATGATTTTGAAATTGAAAGAACATCGGAAAAAGATAAAGAAATTGTTGATTTGATTATTAAATGGATTGAAAAGAATGATATTTTTGATGGCGAAAGTCTTATGGATAATGATGAAGCTATTATAGATGCTCCTCAATTAATTGCCGAAATTATGGATGATTATCTTGCAATGAAAAAAATTGAAAAATAAAATAATATAAAAAGGAGAAAATATGTTTAAATATAATAAAGAAGCATGGAATAATCAAAAAGTTCCACAGCATATCAAACAAGAATTTTTTGAAAAATTTAGAGATTTGTGCGCATATTATGGTGTATATTTATGTGGTGGAACAGTA
>CAMYZH010000075.1 GCA_947303785.1 uncultured Clostridium sp. | reverse complement strand
AAAAAATTAATAAAAATAAAATAATAAAAAAATAATTAAATAAAATAATTTCATAAAAATAATTATTTAAATTATCAAAAAAAAAATAATTAAAACGGAATTTATAATAAATGACTGATACTAATCAATCTCAAGCAGTGCCAGGTGGTGCTCAAAGTGGTGCTAAACCAATGAGTTTCAAAAATAAAAAGATTCTGAGAAAAGCAACAACTCAGTACGTCGATGTAGAAAAGGTTCAGAAAGATGCAGAAGAGCTTTTGGAAACAGGAGACTCAGAAAAAGTTCTAAATGAAAAATATATATTCAAACAAAAAAATGTGGGTTTACTTCAGATTTATAAACATTTTTTTGAGCCTGTAGATTGGATTCTTTTTATTCTTGCAATCATTGGTGCTATAGGAAGTGGTATATCTATGCCTTTAATGTCTTATCTTATGAGTGAAGTTTACTCTGATGTAGGGAATACTTCCGAAGCAAGAAGTCAAGAAGAATTGATTGAAATTATGAGACAAACAGTAGAGGATTCAATGGATGATCAAATAAAAAAACAACTTTTATATGGCGGTATTATGTTCGTATTAACATTTTTATGCGAATTTTGTTGGTCACTTTTAGGTGATAGACTTTCTTATAATTTAAAAAAAAGATATTTCCAATTAATCCTTGCCCAAGAACAAAGCTTCTTCGATGCTAATAACGCTTTCCAATTTTCAACCAAAGTCCAAACTCAAATTTCCCAAATATCAGCAGGTGTAGGAAGTAACGTCGGAAGCTTACTTTCAACTATATGTAGATGTGTTTTAGGTTTTGTTTTCGCCTTTATGGCTTCATGGAAATTAACTTTAGTTTTACTTTGTATGGCGCCTGTAATTTTATTCTTCGGTGCTTGTATGATCGTGACTTTAAGAAAAGGATTAATCTTCGCAAGAAAAATATGGGAAATGGCCGGTGGTATTGCCGAAGAAATGCTTTATAATATAAAAACAATTGCAAGCTTTGCTAATTTCGAATTTGAACTGAAAAAATTCCATGAAAAAGTAGAACTTTGTTTAAGATTGGATTTAATAAATTCATGTAAACTTGGATTTGCTTTAGGTATCGTCATCTTCTTTTTGAATTTGACTATATTTATAGGATTTTTATACGGAAGAACTTTAATCGGAAAGGATTTTAACTCAAATCGAGGAAGAGATTTTACTGGAGGTGATGTTACCCAAGCTACGTCTTGTACTTTAACTGGTATCACTGGACTGGGTATCATAGGGCCTAGCTTTAAATCGATTTCTGAGTCTTGTGCAGCTGCATCTGATTATTTTAGTATATTAGAAAGAAAACCTCTTGTTGATTTATCGCAATCTGTTGAAATGCCACCTAAAGAATATATGAAAGGTGATATTGTGTTTGATAACGTTAGTTTTTATTATCCTTCTGATCCAGCCCAAAAGCCGATTTTGAATGGGCTTACATTACGTTTTCCTCCAGGGCAAAAAGTTGCACTTGTCGGTGAAAGTGGTTGTGGAAAATCTACGACAGTTAATTTAATAGAAAGATTATATGATACCACTGGTGGAACTATTACTATAGATGGATTAGATATTAAAAATTTTGATATACGTTATTTGAGAAGTTTAATTGGTTATGTACAACAAGAGCCAGTTTTGTTTAATAAATCAATAAAAGATAATATAATTTTCGGTAGAGAAGATTCCTTAAGTTCATTAGGAAATATAGACGAAATGGTTAATGATGCTTGTAATGATGCTCGTGCTACAAGATTTATTGACAATTTACCTGATAAACTTGATTATAAAGTCGGTATTAAAGGTAGTAAATTATCAGGAGGTCAAAAGCAAAGAGTCGCCATAGCAAGAGCCATTTTGGGTAAACCTAAAATAATGATTTTAGATGAAGCCACTTCTGCTTTAGATAACAAAGCTGAAAAACAAGTCCAAGCAGCTCTTGATCATATTTCCAAAAAAAATGTTACAACAATAATTATAGCACATCGTTTATCTACTATAAAAAATGCTGATATTATCTATGCTCTTAAAGGCGGAAAAGTTTATGAACAAGGAACACATAAAGAATTACTTGCTAAAGGAGGATATTATGCTAGCTTGGTAAAATCGCAATTAGCTCAGGATGAAATTGAGTCCCAGAATGAAAGAGAAGAATTATTGAGAAAAAAAACTACAATAAAAAAAAGAACTACAGATGAAGAAGTTCAATTTGTAAGAAAAGATAAAGAAATATGCTTAGAAAAATCAGATGTCGAAGTACATCCTTGTTATCTATTTGAAGAATTAGAAGATCAAAAATGTAATATATTTTTGGCTTGTTTAGGAGCTGCTATTTTAGGAGCTTTATCTCCAGTTAATGGTTTAATGATGGCCAAAGCAATAAATGCATTAAATTCAAGATATCAAACTATAAGATATGATGAAGGTTTAAAATATTCTCTTATATTTTTATTATTTGCTTTCTTACAAGGTATAGGAAACTGTCTTATGACTTGGAAATTCGGAAGTTTAGGACAAATATTAGCTTGCAAATATAGAAAAAAATTATTAAGAAAATATTTGGGGCTTCATTTATCCTTTTTCGATGTAAATGAAAACTCTCCTGGAGCATTGATGACAAAAATGTCTTTAAATACTTTACAATTAAATCAAATTATGCAAACAATATTAGGTGTTTCGGTACAATGTGCTTCTGTTTTAATAGTTGGGCTAGTTTTAGGATGTTATTATGAATATAGATTAACCTTAATAAACTTCTGTTTTGTTCCTTTCATTGTAGCTTTAAATATAATTAGAAGAGAAACAAATATGGGAACAAGTCGAAGAGCCTTAGACGCCAATGCTGAAGCTGGAGGTATTTTATCAGAATGTGTTCTTAATACTAAAAGTATCTTTTCATTTAACTTCCAGCCATCAGCTTTAAGAATGTATTTAGATGCATTAGAATGGACCAAACGACAATTTTGTTGTGATGCTTTACTTGGAGGACTTTTTGGTGGTTTAGCAACCTTTGCCTCCTTTGCAGGTAATGCAGCCGTATATGCCGCAGCCAAAGAATATATTTTAGACGGAAGTATAGATTCAGAAGATATGAATATAGCTATGTCAGTTGTAGGTAACTGCGTAAGTGGTGTTAGTAGCGGATTGAGTAGTTTAGCTAATTTAAAACAAGGAATAATCGGTTACAAAAGTATTTATTGTACTCTAGAAACAGAAAGCACAATTCCACCATTCAGAAGAGATAATGAAGATAAAATACCTGCTGATAATATTCAAGGAAAAATAGAATTAAAACATGTTTATTTCGCTTATCCGACAAGACCTGATAATGTTATTCTTAAAGATGTTAGCTTAGTTATAAATCCAGGAGAACAAACTGCTTTTGTAGGATATTCTGGAAGTGGTAAAAGTACTGTTATTCAATTATTGTGTCGTTTTTATGATGTTGAAGATGGAAAAGGTGAAGTATTAATAGATGATGTTAATATTAAAGATTATAATTTATATCAATTGAGAAAGAAAATAGGTTTAGTACAACAAGAACCTCCTTTATTCAAAGTATCTGTTTTAGAAAATGTTAGATATGGTAAATTAGATGCAACTGATGAAGAATGTATAGAGGCAGCAAGAGAAGCTAGTATCATGAAATTCTTTACAAAGGATAAAATTAATGAAGTTATAGGGGGAAACCAAGGAGCCGCAGGGGGAAAAACAGATCCTGTATCAGGAGGAGAAAAACAGAGATTGGCTATTGCAAGAGTATTTTTAAAAAATCCTAAAATTTTATTATTAGATGAAGCTACTTCTGCTTTGGATAGAGATAGTGAAATAGAAGTACAGAAAAGTTTAGATAAATTAGCTGCGAATAGAACTTCTGTAAGTATTGCTCACAGACTTACTACTATTGAAGGATGCGATAAAATTTTTGTGCTAGAAAATGGACGTCTAGTCGAACAAGGAAATCATGAGGAATTAATGAACTTGAAGAAAAAATATTATATTTTACATAAATTTTCGACGATATAACAAAATTTTTTTTATAATTACACGTTAATAATTGTTATTTAATATTACAATTTTAAAACCTTAATTTTTAATTTCTAATGTTGAATAATAGAATTATCCTTAATAATAAAAATAATAAAATAATGAAATAATAAAATAATTAATTTTTATTTTTATATTTAATATATTATTTTTATTGCCTTAAAATTAAAATTATTCAAA
>CAMYZH010000074.1 GCA_947303785.1 uncultured Clostridium sp. | reverse complement strand
TTAAATCACTTATTCAATTTTTATTATTTTGTTTCACTTCAATTGTAACACTACAATATTTTTTTTACTATTAAGTAACTGTAAAATACTTTAACTAGACACAAATAGGTCGTTGGTTTATTTTTTACGCCTATAAAAAAAGACACCTTCAAGATGTCTTTTGGCTCCCCTTGCCTCGACTCGAACCAACGTTATAATCAGCGAAAACAACTTATCCTTTTGCCACTTTGAGTGTCAAAAGGATAGTTTATTCGCCTTCGGGTTTCGTTTCTTCTGCCTCCGGCAGCACTTCAACCCTCAGCAGTTAATTGCTTCGCAATAACACCGATAGGTCGTTGGTTTATTTCTTTTATGCCCACTAAAAAAAGACACCTTTAAGATGTCTTTTGGCTCCCCTTGTTGGACTCGAACCAACGACCTATCGGTTAACAGCCGAGCGCTCTACCAACTGAGCTAAAGAGGAATATTTTTACTTTCTTAAAAATTATATATTATAGTTTTTTTATTTGCAATAGTTTTTTATTATTTAATTTAAATTTTTCGCAAAAAAATACTATTGAAGTTAGATGGTCTTCAATAGTATTTTTTGTGATTTTAATTATATATTTTGTCTAAATGCTTTTCTTCCAGGATATTCAGAAGCACATCCTAAATCATTTTCTATATTAAGAAGTCTATTATATTTAGCAACTCTATCAGTTCTACATGGTGCACCTGTTTTTATTTGTCCTGCATTTGTAGCAACTGCAACATCTGCTAAAGTAGTATCTTCTGTTTCTCCACTTCTATGTGAAACAACAGCAGTATATCCATTTTTGTGAGCAAGCTCTATTGCTTCTAGTGTTTCTGTTAGTGTTCCTATTTGATTTAGTTTAATAAGAATAGAATTTGCTGTATTATTGTCTAATCCTTTTTGTAATCTCTTAATATTTGTAACAAATAAATCATCACCAACTAATTGAACTTTTGATCCAACTCTATCTGTAAGTTTTTTCCATGATTCCCAATCTTCTTCAGCTAAACCATCTTCAATTGAGATTAATGGATATTTTTCTGTTAATGAAACTATCCAATCAATCATTTCATCAGCAGTTTTTAATTCTTTAGTTTTCCAGAAATAATACTTTCCTTCTTCTCCAATTTTTTTAGCTTCATCATACATCTCTGTTGATGCAATATCAGTAGCTAGAGCAATTTCTTCTCCTGGTTTATATCCAGCTTTTTCTATTGCTTCAACTAATAATTGTAAAGCTTCCTCATCATTTGAAAGGTTTGGAGCAAATCCTCCTTCATCTCCAACAGCTGTAGCTAGTCCTTTTTCTTTTAATATGCTTTTTAATGTATGATATGTTTCAGCACACCATCTTAAAGCTTCGGTAAAACTTGGTGCTCCAACTGGCATTATCATAAATTCTTGTGAACTTACTGTGTTATCAGCATGTTTTCCACCATTTAATACATTCATCATTGGAACAGGTAATTTACGAGCATTAACTCCTCCAATATAATTATATAGTTCCATACCTAATGAAGCTGCTGCAGCTTTTGCAACTGCTAAAGAAACTCCTAAAGTAGCATTAGCCCCTAGTTTTCCTTTATTTTCAGTTCCATCTATTTCTATTAGAGTTTTATCTATTTCAACTTGATTAAATGCGTTCATTCCTTCCATTTTTGGAGCAACTAACTCATTTACATTTTTTACTGCATTTAAAACTCCTTTTCCTAAATATCTAGCTTTATCTCCATCTCTTAATTCAACTGCTTCAAAACTTCCTGTTGATGCACCAGATGGAACCATTGCAACACCTGTACTTCCATCTTCTAAAACAACCTCTACTTGAACTGTAGGATTTCCTCTTGAATCAAGAACTTCTAAAGCTCTAATACTGTCAATTCCTAAATAATCTCTCATAATTATACCTCCTAAAAAGATTTTATTTATTTTAACTAATGACTTTATTGGTATTTTATTGTCACCGGCTTTTGTATTGTAGCACAAGATTTTTTCTTTTGCAACATATTTAAAATATTGTATAAGATTATAAAAATGAATCAACTCGTACTGCTCCATTTTTACAATTAATTGTTTTCTTCTATTTTCTCAAATACCATTTTGGTATCATCTTCTTCTAATGTAATTCTTTTATTTTCAAAAGTATATGAAACTATTGAATCATCACTTATAAATTCTTTTTCATTATAGGTATATTCTACAGTTTCTCCAAACATACTTAATTTAGCAGTATTATCTTCATTTATTTCAAGTTTTACTGTAAGTCCTACTGCATCTAATGCATTAACATCATCTGAATTGTTATTTCCTTCTGTATAAATTTCGACTAATTTGTAATCTCCTACAATACTTTCTTTTGTTTCAATACTTGTTTGTGAAGAATTACTATTATTAGTTGATTTCATGTTTACTGCTATTATAGATAAAACTATTGCTAATACAACAATTACAATTGCAATAACTATACATATAATTACACCTTTTTTTGATTTTTTTAGACATTCTGAAAATTTTTGATTATTTTCCTTTTTCTCTTTTCCTTTTTCATTTTTCTTCATAAAAACACCTCATTTTCTTTCATATGTAACAAAATCATATTCTAGCTTATTTTCATTATCTTGTGTTCCTTTAATTCTTTCAGCTTCTTTCCAAATGCCTAAATTAATTTTTGGAAAAAATGTATCTCCTTCAAAATCTTTGTTTATTTCTGTAACATACATTTTCTTTACATGTGGCATAAGTAAATTAAATATCATAGCACCACCAATTACAAAATTTTCTTCACTATTATCAATATATTCTTTTATCTCTAGCATTGAATGGACTATTTCAACATTTTGATCATTACAGATAAAATCAGGGTTTTGTGTAAATACTATATGTTTTCTATTTGGTAAAACATTGTTTAAGCTCTCAAATGTTTTTCTACCCATTATAATAGTATGTCCTGATGTTAATCTTTCAAAATGTTGTAAATCTGCAGGTAATGACCATACTAATTTTCCATCCTTGCCAATAATATTATTTTTCCCTTTAGCAACAATTATACTTAACATATTTTATTCCTCCGAATCCATAGAAAGAATTTTTGCATATTTTTCTTTTGGAAATTCTTCATCATATTCAATTTTATCAAAAAGTTCTGGCATTTCTTCTTTAAATTTTAATAATAGTGGAATCATAACTTGTCTAACAGATTCATGTACATGATTATTACATCTTAATGAAAAAACATGTCTCCATTCTCTG
Source organism: uncultured Clostridium sp. (assembly GCA_947303785.1). GTDB lineage: Bacteria > Bacillota > Clostridia > TANB77 > CAG-508 > UMGS1994. The sequence goes on along the minus strand of CAMYZH010000074.1, from coordinate 1,091 downwards.
ATATTACATGTCATATTTACTTCAGCTGCAGTACTATGAGGTAATAACATTCTTAATTGATCAGGTTTTGCTCCAGCATTTGACATTGCTAAATATGCATTCTCAATTTCTTGTATTCCTTTTTTCCACATATTATATAAATCTGTTCCTTCTTCTAAATTGCATGGTTTTATAAATTTAATTTCATTTCCAAATTTATCTTTTCCATAATTACAATAACGTGTACTTTCAATAGAAAAACTAGCAATTCTATGTCTGGTTAAATCTTTATAAACTCCAAGATCACATATCATTCTAATTGATACCTTTTCATGTTCTAGTATTGATTCATGTCCTCTATTTAAACAATTTGTAAGTAATTGTTTATAACTATCTTCTGTAATAAGATTTTCAGACTTATAGCATGTTCTACAAGCTCTTTCTAATCTTTTCATAATTTTTTTCCCATCAAAATCTTCTACGTAAACTACTGGATCTACTAATTTCATTATTATTCCTCCTAAATTGATAATATTTAGATTTATATCTATGGAAAATATATCATTAAAGGATTTAATTGTAAATATAAAATTTAAAAAAAGAGAAAGATTGTATTTCTTTCTCCTTTTACGTTTCTTCTGCCTCCGGCAGCACTTCAACCCTCAGCAGTTAATTGCTTCGCAATAACACCGATAGGTCGTTGGTTTATTTCTTTTATGCCCACAAAAAAAAGACATCTTGAAGATGTCTTTTGGCTCCCATTGTTGGACTCGAACCAACTTTATAATCAGCGAAAACAACTTATCCTTTTGCCACTTTGGGTGTCAAAAGGATAGTTTATTCGCCTTCGGGTTTTGTTTCTTCTGCCTCCGGCAGCACTTCAACCCTCAGCAGTTAATTGCTTCGCAATAACACCGATAGGTCGTTGGTTTATTTCTTTTATGCCCACTAAAAAAAGACACCTTTAAGATGTCTTTTGGCTCCCCTTGTTGGACTCGAACCAACGACCTATCGGTTAACAGCCGAGCGCTCTACCAACTGAGCTAAAGAGGAATATAAAACTGGCAACAACCTATCTTCCCAGCAAGGTAGACTCGCAAGTATTTTCGGCA
>CAMYZH010000073.1 GCA_947303785.1 uncultured Clostridium sp. | reverse complement strand
TCCTACTTCTTTTGGATTTCTATAATACTCAGTTTTTAATTCATTTGTTCCAAGCATTATGATTACTAAATCAAGTGGATCGTGGCTATCTAAACATGGTAATAAGTACTCTGCACCGCTTCTACCTTCTCTACCATTTCTTTTATCTATAGAAACTAAGGTTCTACTATTTAACCCTTCTTCTATTATTTCATATTTTTCTCCTAACATTCTTTGTAATATTCCTGTCCATCTTTCATCTTCACTAAACCTTTTGTGGTCGGTTGCTGGAATATATCCCCAGGTATTTGCATCTCCATAACACAAAATTCTTATTCTTTCACTCATAGACTTGTCACTTCCTTTTTAGGAAGTATATCACAATTTTAAAAATGTTTAAATACTTTTTAATTAATTGCAATATTAATTCCGCTTAGCTACAATTTCTGTCATATTTTCAACTAATTCATCTATTTCTTTCGGAGTTACTATCATATTATATTCACCAATATTTAACGCATCTTTAACTTGTTCATAATTATCTTTTTCTTTTAATTTGTTTAAATAATCATTTGACATTGCTTTTTCTTGCAAATTTTCAATAAAAATATTTAGGCCTTCACTTACTATTGTTGCAAAGTCAAGAACTGTCGGAATACCTATTGCAATAACTGGTATTCCCAGTGTTTCTTTGGATAATTCTTTACGCTTATTTCCAACTCCTGCGCCTGGAATAATTCCTGTATCTGATATTTGAATTGAACTACTAATTCTTTCAACACTTTTGGAAGATAAACTATCTATTGCTATAATAAGTTTGGGTTTAACATTGCTTACTATTCCTTTTAGTATTTCTTGAGTTTCTATACCTGTACTTCCTAAAACACCTGGAGCAATTGCAGAAACTTCTCTATCTTCATCACTTATATATTGTGGTAAATATTTAAAAATATGTCTTGTAACATCTATATTTTGAATTACTTTTGGTCCAAGCGAATCAGGTGTTGAATATAAATTTCCTAATCCTACAACTAATATCTCATCTTTCTTGTTTATTAAACCCTTTATTAATTGTTGCAATTCGCTTGAAATAGTATATGCAATTTTTTCTTTTTCATCATTTTGAATATTTTTCATTTTTTTAACATCAATTGTTACATAATTACCTTTAGGCTTTTGTATTGCTTTTTCACCATTTTCATCTTTTACAATTACTTTATAAACATGTATTGTATCAGAAATCTCTTTTTCTTGACTTTCTATTCCTTCTATATCTTCTGATATATTATTCGCCTTTTTAAATAAATCTCTTCTTTCTACTGCTAAATCTGTTCTAAAATCCATAAAAAAACCTCCTTTTATTATTTTCTATAAAAAGAGATTTTTTATTCAATCATATTTTATTCTTCTTCATCCCAGTTGTGATATACATCAGATACATCATCTAAGTCTTCTAATTTTTCTAGGAAGTTTTCCATTCTTTCAGCATCTTTTGCATCTAGTTTTACATATGTATTTGGTATCATTTTTACTTCAGCCTCTAAGAATGATAAATTGTTTTTTTCTAATTCTTCTCTAATTTTTGAAAAATCTTCAGGTGATGTAGTTATTTCATATACTTCTTCTTGTGATTCAAAATCTTCTGCACCAGCATCAATTGCTAGTAACATTAAATCATCTTCTGATATATTTGCATTTTCTTTTTCTATTACGATTATACCTTTCTTTTCAAACATATATGAAACGCAACCTGTAGTTCCTAGATTTCCTCCAGCTTTATCAAATATGTGTCTAACATCTGCTGCTGTTCTATTTCTATTATCTGTTTGTGCATTAACTATAACAGCAACACCAGATACTCCATATCCTTCATATGTTATTTCTTCATAATTTGCTGAATCAGCAGAGCCTGATGCTTTTTTAATTGCATTATTTATTGTATCATTTGGCATATTAGCAGCCTTACATTTAGCGATTACATCTTTTAGTTTTGAATTACCTGCGGGGTCTGGACCACCTTGTTTTACTGCTATTAATAATTCTCTACCTAGTTTTGTAAATACTTTTCCTCTTGCAGCATCTGCTTTTCCTTTTTTAGCTGCAATATTATGCCATTTTGAATGTCCTGACATGAAATGTCACCCCTTTCTATATTTTTGCTGATTCTCAAAATAATGTATATCCTCTTTATCTAACTATTTTTTAATCAACGTAGTTATTGTAACACATATTTAGCTTTTTGTACATATTTCATATTTGTTTTTTTATTATTCAACTTCTTTTTTCCATAATTCATGTTTATTACAATATGCATAAATTACAGATCCAGGAACATATTTACAATGAGCTGTAGGCTCTTCCCCTGGTTTTAAATATGTAGTTTTTTCAATTCCATTTGGTTGGGCAATTGTGATCCACTCAATAAAATGATCTTCTTCCATTACATGATTTACTTTGACAATTATTTTTTCATCCTTTATCTCATATGTTGGTATATGCTTTTCTACAGCAGCATCTACAGAATTTGGAGTTAACTTTTTCATTTCTTCTCCACAACATTGTATTCCACATCCTTCACATTTGCAATCTTCCATCACTTTAACTATAGCTCCACAGTGTGAACATTTTTTTATTACTAATTCTTTCATTTTCATTCTCCTTTATTCTTTTATATTATTTTTTTCTAAATAGTGTTTTGCATATGAGCAAGTAGCTTTTATTTTTCCATTTTTCTTTCTAATTGTCTTTATTGCTTCTTCTACTAGTAATTTTGCGATTCCTTTACCTCTTAGACTATCATCTACAAAAGTGTGATTAATATTGAATACTCCAGGTTCTACTTCGCTAAAAGTAATTTCACATAACAAATTTCCATTTTCATCTATTTGATATATTCTATTTTCTTCATTTTTAAAATCCATATTACTCTCTCCATAATTTATTAGTCATATTGTTATTTCATTATATTTCTAGCCATTTGAACTCCTGAGCAAGATGCCATCATTAGTCCTCTTGTCATTCCTCCTCCATCTCCAATTGAATATAAGCCTTTAATATTTGTTTCAAAATTTTCATCTATTGTAACTTTATTACTGTAAAATTTAATTTCTGGCCCATATAACAAATTATCTGGATTTGCAAAACCTTCAACTACTTTATCAACTTGTTTTATAAATTGAAGGATATCTGTCATTGTTCTGTATCCAATTGCAAAAGTTATATCTCCCGGAACAGCTGACTTTAATGTTGGAACAACAGAGTTTTTCTCTAATTCTTCTTTCCAAGTTCTCTTTCCTCTAGATATATCTCCTAATCTTTGAACTACAACATTTCCATCACCTAATTCATTTAAGTTTTTAGCAACATTTCTTCCATAATCAATAGGCTTATTAAATGGATAGGTAAAATTGTGTGAAACTAAAATTGCTAAATTTGTATTTGAGCTTTTTCTATCTTTGTATGAATGTCCGATTTACTAGTGTTAAATTATTATCATATACTTCAGAAGAAACAAAACCACTTGGATTTTGGCAAAATGTTCTTACTTTATCATTAAAAGGCCATGGCCTTCCAACGATTTTTCCTTCATACATGTATTTGTTGATGTCTTTCATGATTGAATCTGGTAATTCATATCTTATTCCTATATCAACTGAACCTGCAGTCGTTGCTATATTATATTTATCGCACATATCTACTAGCCAATTAGCTCCTTTTCTTCCTACTGCCATTACAACTTTATCTGAAAAAATTTCTTCAAGTTCATATTTTTTATCTTCAATATATTTAGAAGGTTTAACTTTAACTCCTTTTACTTGATTGTTTTCAACTATTAAATCTTCTACTATTGTGTCAAACATTAATGTTATTCCATTATCTTCAAGATATTTCTCAATTTTTCCATATAATTCATGTGCTTTTTCAGTTCCTAAATGTCTAATTGGAATATCAATTAAATCTAATCCTTCTTTTTTAGCCTTTTTCTTAATTTTTCCAACTTCTTCACGAAATTCAATTCCTTCAAGTTTTTTATCTGCTCCAAATTCTAAATATATTTGATCTGTATAATCTATTAATTCTTTAGTTTTTTCTACTCCTATATATTTGTGAAGCTCTCCTCCAATATGAATATCATCATCTTCAGGGTTATATAAAGATAGTTTTCCATCTGAAAATGCACCTGCACCTGAAAAACCACTTGTAATATTGCAGAATGGTTTACATTTAACGCATTTTCCTACTTTTTCTATTGGGCAATTTCTATTTTCTACTCTTTTCCCTTGTTCTATAAGTAATATCTTTTTATTGTAATTATTTTTTATAAATTCATAAGCCATAAAAATACTTCCCGGTCCCATGCCAACAGCAATTATGTCATATTTGTTATTCATTAATTTCATCCTT
>CAMYZH010000072.1 GCA_947303785.1 uncultured Clostridium sp. | reverse complement strand
CCTCTCTTTTATTAAACTTTGGAGGCAAGCCAGAGCTTGCCTCCTTTCTACTTAGGTAAAACTTTTACATTGTTTAATATTATCACAGGGATATTTTTTAACTCAAACTCCTGTGCAATACTATAAGCAATATATCCATCCAACAAATAATAATTGCTGGATAGAATCAATGGTCTAGGAATTTTTTGGTTTTTTTCAACAAATTCATATGCTTTTTTATATTTTTTACTTGTACGAATTTGTAAATCTCTCAATGGTTTTATTGACTCCACATCAATAAATGATATCCATTGGTGCGGCAAATCAAAACCATATTCTCCTTTTATTTTTATTTTTTTTGTCTTTTGACCTATTTTGCTATTATAATAGCTATCCCGCCTATTTTTATTTTTTAAAGTTCTCCATTCTTTAAACTCCTCCTCGTTCATGTTTCCTTTTCTACCATTACAGTCTTTACAAGCAAAGACCATATTGGAAGTTAATGAAACCCCTCCAAAAGCAACGGGGTATTGATGGTCTATAGTTAAATTTTTTTCTTTTTTATGACAATAATAGCATTCCATAATTGGAAAATAATCTGTTGTAATTATTTTTAAGATTTTATACATTATTATATCCCAAAACCAAACGCCCCTAATCGTCATTTTTCCATTTTCAACCTTTACAAAGTCTTCTCCCCGTGAAATATAATAATATTCAGGTAAATTTATAATCATATTTAAACCTCCATTTTGTGTAAAAAACTTTTATAATTTTATATTATCATGCTTTATCCTATTTTTCAATTCAAATTAATTGATTTTTGATTGTTCTTATAATATAATTCTTTTTTAGAAAGGAACTACAAAAATGATACTTTTTGACTTACCAGTTTATCAATTAATAATGTCTATCTTTGGAACATCAAAATTAATGATTCTTTTTATGAAACTATTAACAACTTTAGGTTCAACTATAGTTATAGTTACAGGAATTTTATGTGTTGGTATATTAATTAAAAATAAAAAATATTTTAAAATTTTTATTATAGCTAATCTTATAGGAGTCATATTAAATAATTTAGTTAAGATAATAATCAGAAGGCCTAGACCCACTCAAACTATGCCATTATCTTATGAGGATTCATATAGTTTTCCAAGTGGACATTCAATGATGTCTACAATATTTTATGGTTTAATAATTTACTATATTTTTAAATATGTAAAAAATAGAAAACTTAAAGTTTTTCTATCAACACTACTTACTATAATTATTATTATGGTAGGAATTAGCAGAATCTATCTCGGTGTACATTATGTAACAGATGTTTTAGGTGGAATCATATTGGGAATAATATATTTATTTGTATTCACGAAACTTTTAAATAAATATGAAAACAAGGCAAAATAAAAATTTGCCTTGTTTTTTACTCCCAATATTGTGATGGATTAACACTTTCTCCATCTTTAGTCATTTCAAAATGTAAATGTGGTTCATCTACAATTTCAAAAGCAGCACTATTTCCAACAGAACCTATTACTTTTCCCTTTTCAACTTTTTCTCCTTCAGATATAAACTCTGCTGTTTGAAGATTTGAATAAATTGTTTTAAATCCATTTGCATGTTCTATTGTAACAGTAATTCCATACCTAGGATCATTTTTTATTGATTCAACCACTCCTGCTTCTGATGCTAACACTGGGGTTGCTTTTTCAGCTTTTATATCAATTCCTAAATGAACAGTCCATTCTTGCAGCGTATTAGAAAACACTAGATTTGAATCAGAATAATCTTTCATTATTTCACCTTCTAGTGGAACAGCAAAATGTAATTCTATTATTTTTTCTTCTTGACCATTATTAGAAGTTTCCACTAACTCTTGACTAATATTAGATGTATTAATAGCAATTTTAGGAGTTAATTCTTCCTCTTTTTTCTCTTCTATTATTTCATTTATGCTCTTATCTTCGGTCGTACTTACAAGGGCCGCATCAAAACTTTCTTCTGTAGTATTTTCATTTATTTTTGCAATCATTGATTTAGCCTGTTTTTTAGAATTATAACCACTAAGTACCATTATTAAAATCAATAATCCAATAAATAGTATCACTCCTGTAATATACATTTTTTCCTTTTTGCTTAAAAGAATTCTTTCATACCTTTTTCCTTTGCTCATAAATCTCCGTCCTCCTTTATTCTTTATAACAAGTATTTCCAATTTCTAAATTTCTATACACGAAGACTTTATTTTTTATTGATTTATAATGTTTTTTATTTCTATATCTTTATAAAAATGATTAATTATTTCTTTATAATTTTTATTTTCTTTAGCAAGAGTATTGCTTCCTGTTTGGCTCATTCCAACTCCATGTCCATATCCAATTACTATAAACTTTATATTGTTTTCATTTATTTCAAAACTAAAATTTGATGATTTAAGTTCAAATATTTTCCTTGCTTCAACTCCTGAAATTTTCTTATTTCCAATCTTAATTGTTCTTATTCTATTACTTTCTGTATATTCTAAAATCTCAATACAATTTTCATCTGCCCAATTAATTTCAAAGTCTGAAAAAAATTGTTTCATTTTTTCTTCAAATTCTTGTTTTGACAATATATTTTCTGAATAATATTGATTATATTCATCTTCTCCACTTGTCTCTACTGCTTGCAAATATGGATAGTCACTACCTCCCCAAACATTAATTGGAATTTCTGTCATGCCTCCACTATTTGAATGAAAAAATGCATCAATTGGATTGCCTTGATATGTTATTATTTCTCCTTGAGTTTCATAAACTGCTTTATTCAATTTATTCCATTTTTCTTCTTGGTTTGTTTCCCACTTTTCGAATCTTTTATCTTTTGAAATCCATGCCTGGCAACACTTTGAATCATCACACATATCTGCATTTTCATGCTTATTAGAATTAAGTATCTGATAAAGTGTATATGTTCTTGCAACAACAGCTTGTGCCTTTAATGCCTCTAATTCATAATCTACTGGCATTTCAGCAGCCAACACATTTACTATATAATTTTCAAGTTCGATTTCTTCTATTTCTCCAGTTTCCTTATGTAATAATTTTATTTGCTTATATTTTGAAAAATCATAATTATCATTTACTTCAATTTCAACTTTTGGAATATTTTCAGCAAATATAAATCCTTGAGTTAATGCCATTGGTAAAAAAATGAAACTTATAATTATTACTATAAAAAATCCTGTTATTCCATATCTATTAACCTCTTTCACAATTTCTCCTTTATATTATTTCTTAATTTGGCTAAAATTTTCTTTTCTAATCTTGAAACCTGTACCTGACTAATTTTCATCTTTTCAGCAATTTCCATTTGCGTCTTATCATAAAAAAATCTATCTAATATTATTTGTTTTTCTATTTCTTCTAATTTTCCTAGTTCTTCTTTTAATACTATTTTTCGTATTGTTTCATCCTCATATCCATCAGATTTTAGTTTGTTATATATTTTTTCTTTATTATCTTCTGTACTATCGTCTATTGATTGAACATTATTATTTGATTCAAGTGCTAATATTATATTTTCTTTTGACTCATTTAATTCTTTTTTTAAAATATTTATTGTTATTTCTTTTCCTTGTCTTTCATATTCTTTTTTTAAATTTTCAATTCTATAATTTAATTCCTTTATGCTTCTGCTAACCTTTATATTTCCATCATCTCTTAAAAATACTTTTATCTCTCCTATTATATATGGAACTGCAAAAGTTGAGATTTTTACATTAAACCTTTTATCAAACCTTTTTATTGATTTAACTAATCCTATTGCACCTATTTGAAATAGATCTTCTATTTCAACTTTTCTACTATTGAATCTCCTAACTATACTCCATATCAATCTTGAATTTACTTCTACAATATGATTTAAAACTTCTTGATTTCCGTTTTGAGCATCAAGGATTTCTTCTATTGTAGTCTCTTCCAATACCTATCTCCTAGTCATCTAATATATTTTCTTCCTTTTTTATGATTTTCTTCATAGTTACTTTGGTCCCTAAGCCCACTATTGATTCTACTTTTAAACTATCCATGAAACTTTCAACTATAGTAAAACCCATTCCAGATCTTTCTAGTTCAGCTTTTGAAGTATATAATGGTTTTCTTGCTTCTTCTACATCTTCTATCCCTTTTCCAGAATCTTGAACTTCAATTGTTAAACAGTTTTCCTCTATGTAGCTATGTATTTTTATTATTCCTTCAAAAGTTTCATATGCATGTATAATTGAGTTAGTTACAATTTCTGATACAGCAGTTTTTATGTCAGCTAATTCTTCAATTGTGGGATCTAATTGAGCAGCAAAGGCTGCTATTGTGATCCTAGCAAATGATTCATTACATGACCTACTTAAGAACTCCAAACTCATTTCATTATCATATTTTTTTCTCATTTTGTTCTTCCTCCTCTATAATAGGAATAATTTTTAAAACTCCTGTCATTTCGAAAATTCTTTTTATGTGATCTTTAACATTTTTCATCTCAATTTTTGCTCCAATCATTGAAGCTGTTTTATATCTTCCTATAACCATTCCGATTCCGGCACTATCCATAAAATAAACGTTATTAAAATCAA
>CAMYZH010000071.1 GCA_947303785.1 uncultured Clostridium sp. | reverse complement strand
ATTATATAATTCAATTTTATATTTTTATGTTTCACATCATTGACACTTATACAAAGCATTTTATTCGGTTGAAAATAAATATATTGTAAATAAAAAATCATAATGTTATAATTTAATTATATGGTAGAAAACAGAAAAAAAATTAAAGAAAATGGAGTGGCTCGAATATGGCTATAGAAGATATTGATTATAAGAAAGAATTAGAAAATAGCTTATCAGAAGGAAGAAAATTTGATCTTGATTTTGCATTGGTAGATGCCAATCCAGAAAAAGGATATAATTATCCATATCTTGTATATATACCAAAAGAACCACGAAACACCCTAGTTATTGAATGTTTAAATAACTATGAAAATGAAATGCAAGGTATAATAGATAATCCAGAAGGAATGGAAGAAGTATATAAATTATTTAGAGAACAAGAAAGAATTGTTCATGTAAATCAAATTTCCAAAGGAGCAAACTTAGAACCAAAAGAAAAAAGTATTCAAAGGATTTTTGAAAGAACAGAAAGAGGTATGAGAACATTAAGTAAGCTTATTGATATATTTAATTTTCAAGCACCAGCTATTGTTCCATTAATTCCGGGTTTTAATTCTGGCGAAGAACTAAATAAAGTTAAATCTCAATTAGATAAAGATGTAATAGCAGAAGTTGCTCCACAAATAAAGGCAATGATTGAAGATGCAAAAAAAATAGTACAGCGACGCTCTGGAATAGTATTAAATGACAGAGTATTACCTGTAGGTCATTCGAAGTCTTCGACTTTTGCTAATAATTTTTTAGCATACTATCCTGAAATGTGTGAAGCAGGAATATTATTAGGCGGAGAGTTTTCAACGCTTCCAATTGATGAAATTGCTTTACAAATTGTTGGCGAAGACAAGATAAGTGATGATGAACAATTTCGAATTGTCGATGGAAAAGTAACTAAAAAGATTACATTATCAGATTTTGAAAAAATTAAACAAGAATATGAAAATGAAAGAAGAGATTATCAAACAAGAATAACTGCTAATCCTAATGGTACATATAATTTACCTTTGAATTTTCCAGTAGGTATTGCAGATATTGAACAATATAGAGATTTATCAAATTATCCAGGAGGAAAAGAAGAATATAGACAATCTTTAGTAAATATGCCAAGAATGGTTGGTATTGGAGAAAAAGAAGAAACTGTGCCTGGACATTTTGCATATTCTGATGCCACAACATTAGAAGGAATTAAGATTAAAGCAGGACAAGATATTTCCCCAGTAAGGGATAATTTAGGTAGAGATTTATTGGAAGTCGAACAGGCTAGTATGCATAATAGAGTATTAGAATATGTTGATTCTATAAGAATTTTATTTGGAAAAAGTACAAATGAAAAGCTAAGAAATTATGCACAACTTTGCAAAGTTCTTGGCATGCCTGTTCAATCTAAAATATACAAAGGTGTTGGTCATGCAGATTTTTCATACTCTCAAGCTACAATAAAGGAACTTACAGGAATATCATCAAGAGGAATATATGCATCCAAAGCTCTAAAAAGCGATATGAAACATTATTATGAAGAAATTGATATAGGAAAAGCTCCTATATTAGGAGATACTGATAAAGCAGAAAGAGTAAGCCCTGTGCCTCAGCTAATTAGAAGATTTTTAGTCTCTAATAGTTTTTCAGAATTTATGGCCAAAAGACATTCATTGCAAGACCTTCCAGAAGAATATTTTATGAAAATAATTGAAAAACATATCTTTCCCATACCAAAAGGTGCAAACTTAGATAGAATCTTTGATAGACTTACTACAAAGGAATTAGAATCAATATGTAGTATGGAACTTGAAAACAAATCAGAAAAAAAGTCTGGTTTTGCAGACGCAATAACAGATAATGAAATTAGGCCAAATGGAATTCAAAAAGCAACTACTACAATTAACCAATTACTGAAAGGACCTAAACTAGAAAAAGAAGCATCAGGTAAAACTATGTACGATTAGGAGAAAATATAAATGGTAAATGTTCGATATTCAAACGCAATGGCAGAATTAATTCATTACTTAAAAGGAATAAAGGATGAAGATATAAATAAGATACCAAAAAAGTTCATGAACTTTATACGAGAAAATGCTTCAAAAGACTATGAATGTAAATTTGATTATAATAAGCCATTAAATGAACTAAATTTGCTTGATGAAACAAGAGGGCTAATTGGAATGATTTGCTATAACTATTGGTGTGAAACTAAAGAGCAAAGGGATAAGTACATAAATAGACTAAATGAGAATGAGAAAAACTATCAAAAATACTTAAGAGAAAAATATAATCCTGACAATTTATTTGCAAATGGAAATCATATAATATCATCAAAGGAACAATCTAAAACAACAGATATGATTACATATAAGAAGGAAAGCTTATTTAGCAGAATTATTAATAAAATAAAGTCTTTGTTTATTATTTAATGTATTTTAATATTTTATTCTTCATACATCTCTTCCATCTTCAGTTAATACTTCTACTAATTCGTCCATCAAACATCACCTTTGCTTCTATTAATTTAATTATTAGTGTTTACATATAAAAAAAGTCCGAAAAAATCGGACTTTCCAAAATCTTTTTATCTCTTTGAAAATTGTGGTGCTTTTCTTGCTTTCTTTAAACCATATTTCTTTCTTTCTTTCATACGAGGATCTCTTGTTAAGAATCCGTTTGATTTTAAAATTGGTCTATATTCAGAATTCGCTTCTAATAAAGCTCTAGCTATACCATGTCTAACTGCTCCAGCTTGACCTGTATATCCTCCACCTTCAACTTTACAAATAACATCATATTTAGAAACTGTGTTTGTAACTGTTAATGGTTGTTTTACTATAACTTTTAATATTTCTGTTCCAAAATATTCATCTAAAGTTACTCCATTAACTGTAATATCACCTTTACCTTCAACTAATCTAACTCTAGCTATTGATTTTTTTCTTCTACCTGTTCCGCAGAAAACTATTTTTTCAGATTTCTTAGCCATTATTTTACCTCCCATACTTCTGGTTTTTGAGCTATGTTTTCATGTTCATTTCCAGCATATACTCTTAATTTTTTAATCATTTGTCTTCCTAATTTTGTATGTGGAAGCATTCCTTTTATAGCATTGAACATTGCTTTTTCTGGAGCATTTTCCATCATTGTTCTAGCAGTTGTTTCTTTCATTCCTCCAATATATCCAGAATGTTGTCTGTATATTTTTTGGTCTAATTTTTTTCCTGTTAATACAGCTTCCTTACAGTTAATTATTATAACATGATCACCTGTATCAATTGTTGGTGTGTATGTTGGTTTATGTTTTCCTCTTAATAGTTTTGCAGCTTCAGTAGCAACTCTACCTAATGGTTTATCTGCTGCATCAATAATATACCATTTGCTTTCTATTTCGCTTTTTTTAGCGCTATATGTTGTATTATTCATGGTAATAATTACCCTCCATTCAATTTTTTATTTATATAAAAATCTACAAAATGCCACCGGGGAGAAGCATTTCATAAATTTATATTACATACAATGCTTTAATATTTTAATACATAAACGCTAAAATGTCAACACTTTCAAATTATTTTTTGGTTTGCTCGGAAATTTAGGTATTAGTCGTAATAAAATATTCTATAATTTTGTGTGGTCTAATGTTAAATCATCTACAACTTCAAATCTATGAGTTTGTTTTGTAACATTTCCACTTCTGTTTGGATCTATGCTTTCGAAAAACATTTTGGCTGGCCTTATCCACATTCTAGAATCATTTCTATCATATAATGTTCTATAAACTATTACACTTTCTTTTGTTTCAGAATTTAATGCAACATCTTCAATATAATAGTAATTTCCTTTAAAATGTCTAACTACTTTTCCTATGAAATCATTATATACTTTTGAACCTTGTACTCCATCTTCATTTTGATATGCTGGATTATTTTCATTAGAATATAATAAGTTTTCACTAACTTTACAATCTAATTCTTCAAAAACTACCTGTGCAACTTTTATTTTTGGTAAAATAATGTATGTATTTGTAGAATTATTTGTAATAGAAATATTTAGTTTTCCTCTATATCCAGGATTTAAATGTTGAATTGTTGTAAAAAGACCTAATCTATTATAAGATGTTCTTCCTCTAATAGATGCGCAAACATTATCTGGTATATTAAATAAATCTTCTAAAGCAATTAATATACATTCGCCTGGCTTAAAACTGTATCCATCAGTAATATCAATTTGTTCATACATATTACCTATCTCATAAGCATCATCTAAAGAAATTGTTTTGTTTGCATCTTTAAATTTTAAAATATAATTACTTGCAGTTAAATCATATGATGAAGAATGTATATTTTCTAAGTTTGCATTCTCTATCAACTTATTTTTTAATATTAGTTTTTCTATAGAATTACCATTTAATATCATTTTTTTCCTCCAAAAAGATTTAACCTTTGTGTTTTTTTCTTCTAATAATTCTATTTGATTATATACTATCAAAAATATAATATCAAGAGGAAATTCTTATATATTTTAAATTTATTGTAGGTTAGTCAAACATATGTCACACTTTTTTGAAATCAATATATTTTGAACCCTTT
>CAMYZH010000070.1 GCA_947303785.1 uncultured Clostridium sp. | reverse complement strand
GCTATTTGATGATAATGGCCCTAAATATACAATTTTAATATTTCCATCTTTTTTTGGTTGATAAAATACTGTTTCAAAATCTGTTAAATTCATACCTTGACCACGAATTTCACTTCCATAGAATTCAGTACTATCAATATTATTTTCTATGTAATTTTCATCAACATTATTTACTATAACTGAAGATTTACCATCAAATCTTGAAGTGTCAAAATCAGATTCTAAAAATGATTTAGGACCAATCTTGAATGGAATCTCTTTTGAAGAATCAGTTAAATATGCATCATCAATTGAATCGTTTTCCCATCTAGCAGAATTTTCTCCAGAACCTTTTGGAGTATTTCCATTTATTGTTGATTGACCACCTTTTGATTCTAATCTAACAAGTTTTGTTCCTCGATCTCTATAAAAATCTATATAAGAATCTTCTCCATCTTTAACAGTACTTATATTAAAGCTTGATTCTCCACTCTTTCCAGCTTTATATTCAAAAGAAACTTTTTTCTTGATTTTTACAATTTTAATAAGTTTACCACCACTACCACCAGCTGAAAAGTTTTTATTTATATTTATATACTTAGGAAAATATTTTTCAACACAAGATTGTGGCAATTGAGAAATATTATCTTCATTAAAAACATATTTTGTAGTATCGATAAATTCGTCAACAAATTTTTTTGAATTCGGATATTTGTTAATATCTAAAGAATCCCAATTATTAAGAAGATTGGCTGGAACACCAAATCCATCCATTAAAGTAATTGTTTCATATTGATTTTTAGCTTCATCATCAGTATCATCTTTTTCTTTATGTTTAAATTGCCCTAAAATATTGAAGTTTAATATTTTATAATTTTCTAGATCTAGTGATAGAACACTTGTATTATATTCAGAATAATCATAAAATTTTTCTTCATCAACAAAAAGATCATTTTCAACAGATTGAATTATTTGTATTTCTTCATTTCCAGTAATATTTGAATCAGAAAGATGGCTTTTTAAATGTAAGAAAACTGCTTTATCATTTAATTCAAAAGTACCAATAAAATATTCACCTGGTTTTGTATAATACCATTTGAAATCTGTTGTAAAATAAAGTCTAGTATTATCAGCAGATGATGTATTTATAAAATATCCTGGTTGAATAATAAAATTATAAATAGATTTTTTTGAATCACTTTGTTGTCTTTCTTCCAATGCTACTGAATTTGGAGCTGATCCAAAACTTCCACCGTTTCCACCAGCAACTTCAATCATATAGTATCCTGGAGAATTGATAGTATTATTTAATTCGTCTATGCCTGATTCTGTGTCTAAGAGGACTTGGCCTCTATAATATTCGATTTTTTGATATTTGAGAAGATAATTTAAAATTTTTAATTTTTCAGTTAAATCAACATCATTAGAAAGTACCTTATTTTTAATTATATTTTTATCTGCACTTGGTAAATCACTATCATTTATAAGCTTTTGTACGTCATAATTCTTTATAATATAATGATACTCTTCTATTTGTTTTGAATCAGCCATAAATATTTAGTTCTGGTGAAAAATCTGTTGAAACTAATTTTATATGGCTGATATAGAACAAGAAGGTTTAACAGTTTCAACACCAAATGTGAATATTACATCAGGTGATACGAATGTCACTAATCTCGGTGGCAACTCAGATGGACAGCTAGATGGTCTCAAAGAAATTGTTAAAGAACCTATTGAAACAAAAATTTCAGAATTGCCAACTGAATTTGTTTCTACAGTTGAAAAAGTTCTAGAACAAATTGGAATAATATCAGCAGATAAAACAAAAAATAAAGAAAATAAAAAACCAAGATTACAAGATAAGTTTGATAACACAGCTGGTAAATCGAAACCTAGTGAAGAAGATATTAAGAAATTACCAGCAATTCATTCTTTAGGATTTTTATATTTAGGTGATAAACTCAAAAGCATCCTTAAAAATAAAGGATCAGATGGCCAAACACTACAATCTGGTTTATCAGATCAACCAAAAGAAAAAACAAATTTTTTTAGTAGCATGAAGGCAATGCTAGATAAAATAAATCCTGTAAGGACTATAAAAGATTTTGGTTCAAACTTAAAAACACAATTAAAAAATTTTGCAGATAAATTTAATCCATTCACAAAATTAAAAGGATTATTTTCAAATATATTTCCATTTAATAAGAAATCACAACAAAAAACAAATATTGCAGGTGTCTTAATTTTCGCTGGAGATGTTGGTAAAAATGCTGATGCTATGAAAAGCATGATGAAAGCACTTAAGTACATTGAAAAAATAAAAACACCAAATATACAAAATTATAATAAAGCAAAAAATTCCATGACAAAAGTTATTAAAGACATGGAAAAAATTGATAAACAAACAAAAATTAAATCTGTTTTAAGTGTAAGTGCAAAATTTAAAGAAATTGGAAAAGAGTTAATAAAATCATTAAAAAATATTATTATTGTTTCTACATTAGCAAATCCAATAAAACAAGCGATGAAAATTATTGGTGAAATTAAAGGTAAAACTGGAACTGGGTTATTTGGTGAACTTCTATCTTTTTCTTCATCAACACAAAAGCTTGGCCAAAATGTTAATTTAGGACCAACAAAGAAGTCAATACAAACAATTAGAGAAATTACTTCTTCATTTAAACTAATAGCAGGAAATCTTATTTTAATAGGGATGCTTGCTATTCCAGCAGCATTATCGATAAAACTTGTTAATAAACTTGGTTTAGTAAGTTCAACACAAGAATTCATTGCTGGATTATCGAATTTGGCAAAGATAAAAATAAATTATAAAAATTTGGTTGAAGTCACAAAAGCTGTTGGAGTTTCAATTGGCTTATTTGCTGGAATAATGGCTGCTTCAATTCTTGCTATTCCAGCTGGTGTTTTAGGATCTATGGCTTCTGCATTTTTACCAGGTTCAGAACAATTCTTAGTAGCCTTACAACCAGTTGTGAAAGCAGCAAATAAACTTAAAATTTCTAAAAACTTACTTCAATTAGGTTTAATAATTCCATTCTTTGGAATTTTAACTATTGCAGCAATCTTAGCAGTCCCAGCTGGACTAGCTGGTGCAATCGGTGCAATTGCAATGTTTGGAGTAGAACTCTTTGTAAGAGGTTTAATCGGAGTTGCAAAATTAGCAGAAAAAAATAGAAAAGCATTCTTTAGTCTTACATTATCTGCTTTAGCTATTTTAGGAGCAATATCACTTTTAGCAATTACAATGTTTATAATGAATACTACTTTAAGTGTACCGAATATTTTGCTTGGATTAGCTTCATTAGCTACTTTAGCGATTTTTATTGGTGCAGTTGCTCTTGTTGGTTTATTAGCAAAAATCTGTCTTAAACCAATGTTAAATACTTTAGCAGCTGCTGCTCTTTTAGCTCTTACTGCTTTGGCTTTGTATGCAGCAACTGAATTGTTAAACAGGACAGATGCTCAATTATTAAATTCATTAAAAACATTAGGTATTTGTACATTACTAATGGCTTTAATCGCTGTTGTAGGACTTGGTGCTCAAATAGCTTTACCATATATTGCGGCATTTACATTATCAGCTGCTTTATTGGCACTTTCAGCTTTAGCATTAAATGTTGCTATAAATAATCTTGCAAAAGTAGAAGTCAATGGAGTATTACACGGATCTGCAGTATTAGGAGTATCAGCTCTTCTAATGTTAGCAGCTGCTGCAGCAGGAATAGTTGCTGTTGCTGCTGCACCTGGAGCCTTAGCTTTAACTTTAGCTGCTGGAGCTTTAGCTTTGGCTGCTTTACCACTTGCTGCTGCAATAACTAATCTACAAAAAATTGATTGGAGTAATATCTTAGCTATTTCTGGTGGATTAGCAGAAGTTGCTTTAATGATGGCAGCTGCTGGACTAGCTGGTGTTGCAAGTTTAATTGCAATGCCTGGAATTGCAAGCTTAGGATTGGTCGCACTTGAATTTGAACCTGTAGCAATCTCATTAAACAAATGTTTAGTGTCTCTAAGTGAAATAAATTGGTCTAATATTAAAACATTGAAAACAAATGTTGATAAATTACCTGGAATTTTCAAAGATGTTAAAAAAGCTGCGAAAGAAATTGATGATATAAAGCTATCAAGCTCTAAAGCTAGAGATATCTCTTTAGGATTTGAAAGCATTAACAAATCATTACAAACATTAAATGATGTTTTAAAAAATGACTTAAGCATTGCAGATGAAGGACTTAAAATAAATGATAGTTTTATAACACCATTAAAAGATCTTCAAGGTCCAGCAGATAATATAAATAATTTGGCAAAAGGATTTAAAAATTTAAATTCTGACCTTAAAAAATTCGCTAAAGATTCAAAAGATTCAGTTAAAATTCTTAAAGATCTTTCTAAATTCAAAGATTCTGTTAGCAACCTTTCTGAAACTGGTGCAATGATAAAAGATGCTAAAACAAAATCTAGTCAACAAGCTGTTGCTTATGCTGGCAATCAATCACAAAATAACTTTGATTCTAAAGAATTATTTGATAAATTAGATTTAATAGCAAATCTATTAAAAGAACCGCCGGCTTCTTGGTCAAGAAGATAAAAAAAAATGGCTGCAAAAGCAGCCATTCTATTAGTCAAATCTTTTTGATTGTCTATGATTATTTTTCATGTGATAACAAGCTTTTGGTTT
>CAMYZH010000069.1 GCA_947303785.1 uncultured Clostridium sp. | reverse complement strand
GACAATCTTTTCGGTAAATTACTATAAATCAATAACTATAAAATTGTAATTTGTATTATAGATGTTCTAAAATATAATCTATATCTTTTTTGATTAAGCCTCTCATACTTTCTTTATATTTAGTTACATCCAAATTTCTTATTTTATCTTCTATAACTTCTGTAAGTTCCACTTTATACATCAAGATTAAATTTAATTTTTCTAAACATTGTCTGACTGATGTTCCTTTTTCATCTTCTAACTCATTTAATATTACATCAATATTTTTATTTATCTTATTTTCATTATCCCATTTTGCTAGACAACATATTAGTCTAAAACCTCGAACTCTAATAAAAGTTTTTTCGTTGTTTAACATTTTTAACAAATCATTAAAATAACTATACAACTCGTTTGATTCAGTAGTTACTGTTTCTAACTCCAGTAATGTTTTATAGGCACTGTTGTTATCTTCGTTATATAAGTTTTCTATTTTTTCTTTCATACATAGCACCTCACTAAATTGTAATTTGTATTACTCCCATTCAAAGGATTCTTTACCTGCACCTAATTCAAAATGATATTTAATCAGACCTTTATTTGCTCCTGTAAATATTCCATTATCTATTTCTATTTTTACTTTATTACCCTTGCCAACGATTCTATAATCTTGTTTATTAAGAGCTGTCGGAGCAAGTAATGATGCTAGGATTCCGTTTTTAAACCACTCAGGCATAGTTCCATCATAACTTGATACTTCTTCTAAAGTTTTGGATTTATGTGCTACACCATTATTTATTCCATATCCAATTGCTACTATTCCAATTACTTTTTTATTTGGAACATATTTTGATACTCCGCGATTAAAAGTGCCACCAACATACCAAGTGTTTAATCCTAGTGTTTGTGCATATAACATTATATCAGCACTTGAATATCCTAGTTTTTCTGCTAAATCATCAGTATCGTTTCCTGCTAAAATAATATAATTTTTAACACCCTTTGCTAGTAATAATTTAATAATACTATTTACTGCTTTATCATTATCAAGCATCAATTTGATTGATAAATCATATTTTTTATTATTTTCTTCTATTCTTTCATTTAATTTTGATACCAAATCCTCTGGTATTTTCTTATCAACATATTTTCTTACCATATGTCTTTCTTTCATAGCTTCTTTAATAGTCATTGAACCACTCCTCTACAAATTACTATTTATCCGTCTATTTAATTATACCACATTTTCA
Source organism: uncultured Clostridium sp. (assembly GCA_947303785.1). GTDB lineage: Bacteria > Bacillota > Clostridia > TANB77 > CAG-508 > UMGS1994. The sequence goes on along the minus strand of CAMYZH010000069.1, from coordinate 3,606 downwards.
GTCATATTTTTTAATGACTTGCTAATCGGAAGATTACTATTTTCCGATATAAATCAAGTATTATTATTACTTGATTTAGAATGAAAATACGTGGCACGTTTTGTCAGTTTACTGATGAAAGTGGCGATAGTATTTTTCTTTTTTATGAATCTCGATGATGAAATAAAAAAGGCACCTTTACTACTTACGAATGTTTGTAGTATTGGTGCTTAATGGGATTCCAAAGGGTTTATCCTTGGCACACATTGTTATTGGCTCTGCCAATATCATAGTGTGTTACTATCTTGTCTTAAAGATAGTCTTATAAAGATAGACCATCATCTTTGCTCTTTTCTTTATAAAGTTTATAATCATTACCTAATATTTGATGTATTTCTTTTTCCTTTTCTTTTGAAATTAATTTATCAGCTACTAAATTATAAAAGAAATTAGCTACTCTTTCTATTGTTCTCTTTAAAACTGTTATTGTATTTTCAAGTATTGAAACTTTATTTGAGAGATTTGTATTCTGAAATTTTAGATCTATTATTTCATCTTTTAAATCATAGTTTTCTTGTTGAACTTTTGAATATGTACTTATTTGTTCTTTCATAGCTTTATATGTATTATCTAATTTAGGTTTCATCTCACTTATTTTTTTAGATTCTTCTATTACTTTATTCATACTATCAAATGTATCTTTTTTTATCTTAATTGATTCTTTTTCAAATAATACTGGTTTATTAGATTCCATTTTTACTTCTAAATCTGTAATAGCTTGATCTAATTTATTACTTCTATTAGTTAACTCTTTATTTACTTCTTGTGTTGCTCTTTTAAATTCTTTCATATTTAAGTGTTCTACTGTACTATGTTTTTGACCTCTTTCTAGAGCAAATCCCCCTAGATTTAATAATTCACAATAATTATCTTGCAATTCACTTAAATGCTCTTTATCGTGGATATATTGCTTTTTAGAGATGGTATATCGTTCTGTATTTGTTCTCTTATCAAACTTTTTTATTAATGGGACTACTACACAATGTATATGAGGTGTTTTTTCATCCATATGTAATGTTGCATGTAATATTTGTTCATCTTTATACCCTAGATAGTCTTTTACAAATGCCATACAATACTTTGACCATTCTAATACTTTTTCTTTTGGCATATCATTGAAGAAGTTATGTGAGGCAGTAAATATCATTTCATCTGCTACTACGCTTTTAGATTTATCTACCATTTGTCTAAAAGTTCTTCTTCTATCTTCTCTTTCAGATTTCATTCTTTCTTCATGTTCTTTTTTATATTCTTTTGTTATTTCATAAAACCCTTTAACATATTTCATATTTAATGGAACAAGTTCTACATTATCTTTAGTTTTTGATAAGTCTATATCTGGATTTGAATTATATGCTTTCTTTTCTCTTTTATTGTGAGAGCCAATTTGAGCTAGATCATTTAAAGTATAGATAGGTTCACTTCTGAATATTGCGTAATTCATACTGTTTCACCTTCTTTAATTTGGAATTCTATTACACTTTTTATAACATCAGTTGTATTTTTACTATCAAATTCATTAACTGCATTTCTTCTATTATCATCTATACTTCTAATATAATAGTTTTCTGTTGTTTCTATATTTCTATGTCCTAGTAAATTTGCAACGTCTTTAATTTCGGTTCCATTATTTAATACCTTAGTAGCATATGATCCTCTTAAATCGTAGAATCGACAACTTTTTATTCCAAGTTCTTCATGTATTAATTTAAATGGATATCTTATTAAATCAGTTCCAGAGAATGTTCCATCATCTTTGGTAAAAACTAAGTTTAAATTATTTTCTCCACAATTTTTGTTTAAAACTATTCTATTTTCAACTACTTTTCCATAATCATTCTTCACTTCTTCTATATGATAATATTTATAGTCTTTGCCATACAGTTCTTTTAATCTTTCTTTTAATTTTTTATAATTGGATAAAGCTATATTTAATGTTTCACCAATATAGATTTTTCTTTTTCCACTTTCAGTTTTAGTTGATCCAATAAACCATCTGCCAAGTTTATCTTTTGGTTTATCATAAACACTATGTTGAACATTTATAATTCCATTTTCTAAATCGATATCTTCCCAAGTTAATGCAAATACTTCTCCTGTTCTCATTCCTGTAAAACAAGAAGTTAAGAATGCACATATAAATGCGTTATTATCCCTAAATTTATCTAGAATTATATCTATTTCTTCTCTTGTATATAAGTGCTTTACATCTTCATCTTCTTTATCAATTTTTGGTAATCTAATTGTTAAAGCTGGATTATATTTAATTATTCCATATAGATTGCAAGCTTCTCTAAATGATCCTTTAAGAACTTTTAATATGTTTTTAAAGTATTCTCTAGAAAAATCATATTCATTAACCATTTCTACAATAAAATTGTTTAATGCCACACTTGTAAGAGAAGATATTTTATACTTTCCAATTTTAGGTTTAATATATTTGTTTATTAATGATTTATAAGTCTCAACTGTATTGTATTTTAAATTGTTTTTACAATAGTTATCTAACCAATAGTCAAGATAATCTGAATAAGATAATTTTGATTCTTTAAAAGGTTTTCCAGCATTTATATATTCGGTATATGCTATATTTCCTGCCTCAAGAGCCTCTGCTTTTGTTTTAAATCCACTCTTATTTATATATTTTCTAGTTCCATTAACAGAAGCTATCTCAAATTGGTATTGATATACCTTTCCTCTTTTAGTAATTCTTATATTAGTCATTATCCACCTCTACAATAATGATTTTTTTAATATTATTTAAATCAGATAAATCTTTTCCTTCATTTTGAATTAAGAATCTTTCTAGTGTAGATTTTAAGACTTTTAAACTTCCTAATTTAATTGCTGGTAAATATCCTTTTCTAATTAATTCATAAATATAATTTGGGCTAGAATGAAGAATACTAGCTACTTCCTGAACTGTGTATATTAATCTATCTTCCATTATTTAAACTCCGCTAATAATTCTTCAAATTCTTTAATTTCTTCTGGAGTCATAGGATCTGACTTACACATTTCAGGATGTTTAATCCAATCAGGAGTATTATCTTCATATTCTTTTTTATTATTATATTTATTATTATATTTGGAAGAATAACCTATATTAGATTGATTATCTAAACAATTAACTATTGCTTCATTATCCCATATGTTATTGGATAAATATATGGTTCTTTTTTTATTACCATTACCGTTCTTCCCATATATACATTTAATGTATCCATATTCAATTAAATGCTTTATATGTTTTGAAACCGTATCAACTCTTATTCCATACATATCAGCTAGTGACTTATTACTTATCCAAGCATATCCCTCCTTTTTGCAAAGAGCTGTTATTCTCTCTGCTATTAATTTTTCTTCGCTAGTTAAATCTTTTGTCTTATAGATTTCACTAGGCATGATTGCGAATATTCTTATATATTCATCATTCATTTTAGTTCACTTCCTTTTCTTTAGATTTGAACTAAGGCCTTTGTTCACTACCATTATCTATAAGATTGTTTATTTAAACCATGCGAAAAAACTCTACAAATTGTCTTGTAGAGTTCTATATTTACTCCG
>CAMYZH010000068.1 GCA_947303785.1 uncultured Clostridium sp. | reverse complement strand
AATATAGCCTTAGTATTATAATTTGCCATTTTTTATCTATTTAGCGCAAAAAAAGGACTAACGCAATAGTCCTTTAATCTGCTCTTGCAAATATAATTAATCTTTCTCCTGTTTTTGTTCCTTGATCTGTACATGTACTTAAAGTAATCTCTCTTTTTCCGCCTGTATCTCTTTGAAAGAATGAAGCATCTCCTGAATTAGTCGTAAATTTATTGTAGATTGTATATGTAATTTCGAGTCCAGATGAATCTTTAATTATTACTTTATCTCCATTTTTTAAATTTTTATTCTTAGAAAAAAACAATCTATTTCTATAATTATGTCCAACAATAACTGTATTTCCTGGTTGATTTAATCCATTTGCAGTATATAAAACTGAAACTCCTCTTTCTAAGGCCTGTCTTGTTGGCTGTGAAAAAATTGAATACTTAATTCCTGTTACTGGTATTCTTATTGTCCCTAAAACCCAATATCCGGCAACATTTACTCCTGATGAAGAAGTTGTGGTAGTTGATGATGATCTAGTTGTTGAAGAACTTTTTTGACTACTTGTACCACTTGGATTTGTCGTTCCTGTTGGTACATTTTCTGTATATTGATTATTAGGTTGTATATTTTGCTCATTTGTTGAATTAGCATCATTTTCTTCGTTGTTTCCATATTGTTCATTATATTCATCTTCACTAATAGTCGGAACTAGTCTATCAAATTCATCTGAAATTTCTTCAGAATGTTTTTGTTTACTATTTTGGCTGATTACCTCATAACTTAGATAACCAATTATTCCTATAATAATAACAACTATTATTATTAATAAAATTGTTAATACGTTTTTTTCTTTAGACTCCATTATAAATATGTTCCTCCATGTGATTATTATAATTAATTTTTGTTATTTTTCAATGTTAAAATATGTTATTTTTGGGTTTAAATTATTTTAAAAATTATTCTAATATTGCCTTAATTCTTCTAACTCCAGCAGATGAAGCTTCTTCTTTCTTTATTTTGAATTTTCCAAGCTCACCCGTTCTTTTTACATGTGGCCCACCACAAAATTCAAGTGAGATATCTCCTATTTTATATATAGTAACATCTTCTCCATATTTATCTAGAAACATTGCTTCAGCACCCATTTTTAAAGCATCTTCTTTTTTCATTTCTATTCTTTCTACTTCGATATCTTCTTGTATATATTTATTAACTAATTCTTCAACTTTTTGCTTTTCTTCATCCGTCATTTTTGCACCATGTGAAAAATCAAATCTCATTCTTTCTTCTGTTATATTACTGCCCTTTTGATGTACATGAGGTCCTAATACTTGTTTTAGTGCAGCATTTAAAAGATGTGTAGCTGTATGATATTTTGTTTCTTTTTCTCCAGTAGATGCAAGTCCACCTTTAAATTTTGCTTCACTTCCGCTTCTTGATTTTGCTTGGTGTTCTTCAAATAGTTTTTCATAGTTTTTCATATCTATAGATAAGCCATTTTCTTTAGCTAATTCTTCTGTCATTTCTGGTGGAAATCCATATGTTTCATATAGGTTAAATACTGTTTGTGCATCAACTACTTTTTCATTATTGTTTTTTATTTTATTTGCTACCTTTTCAAATTCTTTTTCACCTTTTTGTAATGTTCTAATAAATTTATCTTTTTCATCAATAATTACATTTGTAATTATTTCTTTATTTTCTTCAAGTTCTGGATACATTTCGTTTAGGCTATTAATTGAAATTGATATAATTGCAGGTAATTTCGATAAATCTATTCCTAATTTATTTAAATGTCTAGTCATTCTTCTTAATAATCTTCTTAATATATAACCTCTATCTACATTACTTGGTCTTCCTCCATCATTTATAATCATAATACTTGCGCGTAAATGTTCTGCAACGATTCTTCTACTTTCTATTATATCTTTTTTCTGAAGCTCTTCTAATTTTTCCATTACTGGTGCAAATAATTCAATTTCAAATGGAGTTTGTTTTCCTTGCAAAAGCATTGCCATTCTTTCAAGTCCAAGTCCAGTATCAACATTGTGTTGTTTTAATTTTGTATATCCATTTTTATCTTTGTAAAAACTCATAAAAACATTGTTCCATATTTCTACATATTTACCACAATCACATGATGGATTACATTCAGGAGAACATTTTGGCTTTCCTGTATCATAAAACATTTCTGTATCTGGGCCACAAGGTCCTTCTTCTCCAGCTATCCACCAATTTTCTTCTTTGCCAAATAGATATATTCTTTCTTCAGGTATTCCTGCTTTTTTCCAACACTCATATGTTTCATCATCTCTTTGGCAATCTTTGTCTCCTGCAAAACAGGTTACTGAAATTTTTTCATTAGGAATTCCCAATTCTTTTGTTAGAAATTCATAACTCATCGCAATTGATTCTTCTTTAAAATAGTCTCCTAGTGACCAATTTCCTAACATTTCAAAATAGGTTAAATGTCTGTTATCGCCAACTTCATCTATATCTGTTGTTCTTAGACATTTTTGATAATCAGTTAATCTTGTTCCTTCTGGATGTTTTTCTCCTAATAAATATGGCACAAGTGGTTGCATTCCTGCGGTATTAAATAATACTGATGGATCATTTTCTGGAATTAATGGTGAACTAGGAATAACTTTATGTCCTTTTTGCTTAAAAAAATTTAAATATTTATTTCTAATTTCTATTGCTTTCATATCGGCCTCCTTAATGAGATTAAATTATATTATATATTTCAAAAAAAATCAATATTTTCATACAATATAAGAGCGAGCCATCGCTCGCTCTTTAGATATATTATACTTTATTCTTTAACTTCATTTTTAGATTTTTTTACTGAATCTAATACCATACTTTCAACATAAACAACGGCATATGCATAAGTAAGTATTGTTACTATTTCTTTTCCAGCTAAATATATGGAAGTTACCGAATGAACCTTTTCTTTTTCAACTTTTTTTAATTCTTCTTTATGTGGATCATTTATTCCTTCTATAATTTTATATTTATTGTCTGCATCTACATAGCCTGATTTTTGTATTCCATAACAATAACCTAAATTTACTATCATTACTAATAAAGCAATTATTAATATTAGAACTTTAGTTGGTTTTGTTATTCTTTCAGCTTCTTCTTTAGAGGTTATTTTTACATTCTTAATACTTCCTCTCATTGCTAGTGTAACTGTAAGTAATGTACTAATTACAAACAAAACTGTTTGATATATAATTAAAGTAGAATTAAATTCCCATTTAACTAGTTGTGGAATTATATTTTCTAATAGAAATGAAATTCCTCCAATTATAATTGATAAAAGTATGTATCTTCCAACAAATTTTCCAACAACTTTTCTTGTGTTTTCTGTATCTTCCATTTTCTTTTCTCCTCTTTTGTTAAATCTATCATTATTTTATATATATTTTATTTTGATGTCAATATTTTGATACTAATATTTTTGTAAATAAAAAATACATAAATCAAATAAAAATATCTGCTATAAAAATTAAATCTAAATAGCAGATATTTTATTTTAAATTTCTAGTTGTGATCCCAAAATTCCTGCAGCAGATTGAACAACCTTAAGCTCTGCATCTGTCATTTTTTTGTTTGGTTCTTTTGATATTAAAACAACACTACCAACTGAATCTCCATCTGATACTATCGGATAAATAACTTGTGAATGAAAAATTCTTTCTTTATTTTCGTTCTTACTAATCGGTATTGACAGTTCATCATTATCCTTGCTTGTATAGATTTCTTTGTTTTCTATTACATCTTCTAATTCTTTACTTATATTTTGTTCTAAAAGATCCTTTTTTAGTCCTCCTGATACTGCAATCACTGTGTCTTTATCTGTAATACATGCAATATGCCCAGTAGTTTTTGAAAGAGTTTCTGCATAGTTTGATGCAAATTCAGATAATTCTCCTATAGGAGAGTATTTTTTTAGTACAATTTCTCCATCTTTTTCGGTAAATATTTCTAATGGCGAACCTTCTCCTATTCTTAATGTTCTTCTTATTTCTTTTGGAATAACTATTCTTCCTAAGTCATCTATTCTTCTAACCACACCAGTTGCTTTCATTTTTTTCCTCCTTGTTATATTTTGTCTAATTTTAGTTTGTACTAATTTTGGATAAAATATACAAGTTTTATTGGTTGATATCAGAATTTTTTGTAGATTTATATGTTTCTATAACACTTTCTAAATCTCTTGCAAACTCTTTTAGCATTACTATTTTTATAGAAGTATCTTTTCCTCTACAATAATCTTCAAGAACAAATTTTAGTTTTTTCATAAATTCATATTCATCACATAATTCTTCTGTATTTCGCTTTGCTCTGTCTATTAATATTTCTTTTATTCTTACTATATCTTCATTACTTGCATAAGTTATTTTTTGGAACATTCTTAATGCATCATAATATTTAAATATTGGAAATTCCATACACTCACTATCAAATCTATCATAAAACTGTTCCATTTTAATTGGTATATATTTGAATATTTCATCAGCCTTATCTTTATACATTTTTTCTTCAAGTTTATTATTTATGTCTTCGAAATGTTTTAAAACTTCTTCCATTTCTTGGCTTGTTTCATTTATTCCTATTCTAGAAAGTTCTTCTTCTGCATTGTCACAATATGACGAAATTTGAGCAGATTTATTCATTCCTTCAATAAATATTTTCTTTGTTTCTTCCATATCATTATTAATAAGGTCACGTCTAATAAAATAACTAAAATATGAAAATAGTTTTACAATATCTATTAGCTGTAGGCTTCCCTTTTTTACCTCTTCAATAACTTCTTTTATTATCCCTGGAAATTGTTCATCAGATATTTTCCAGTATTCTTCTGTTAGCAATCTCTTATAACCTGGTAGTTTTTCTGTATCAATAGTATTAATAATAGCTTCCATGTCATTTTTAAGTGCTTTCATGTCGAATATTCTTGTTCTAACATATATTTCAATAAATTTAAAGAATCTATATTCTGATTTAAAATTAAAATAATAATTATTATCAAATTCTTTTATATAGAATT
>CAMYZH010000067.1 GCA_947303785.1 uncultured Clostridium sp. | reverse complement strand
CGTATGCCGTCTTCTGAAAACGATGAAGGAGTTAAAGTATACAGAGTAGATAATTACATGATAAGCCCTAATAATTTTATTGACTGGATTATGCAAATGAACTTTAATATGATATCAAAAGCAACGGAGATAATATCTAAAGAAGGAAAATTTGATGTAATACATGCTCATGATTGGTTAGTTGCATATGCAGCAAAAACATTAAAAAATTCTTACGAAACCCCAATAGTAGCAACTATTCATGCTACAGAAGCTGGAAGAAATAGTGGAATACATGACGAAGTACAAAGATATATAAATGACACAGAATGGATGCTAACATACGAAGCAACAGAAGTAATAGTAAATAGTAATTATATGAAATCTGAATTACAAAGATTATTTGGATTGCCATATGAAAAAATAAATGTAGTTCCAAATGGAATTACACAAACAAATTTTGCTGGATATGAAAGAGATTATGAATTTAGAAGAAGATTTGCAGCAGACAATGAAAAAATTATACTATTTTCAGGAAGACTCGTATATGAAAAAGGAATCCAAAACCTAATTGCAGCAATGCCAAAAATATTGAATGGATATAATGATGCAAAACTAATAATAGCTGGACGTGGAGGAATGATGAACGAGCTTCGCGCACAAGTTGATTATTTAGGAATTTCGAATAAAGTATATTTTACAGGATATCTAGATCATAAAACATTATGTAAAATGTATAAATGTGCTGATATTTCTGTATTTCCAAGTACATATGAACCATTTGGAATTGTTGCACTTGAAGCAATGCTTGCAGGTGTACCTGTTGTTGTATCAGATATTGGCGGACTAAACGAAATAGTTGAACATGGTGTAAATGGAATGAAAAGTTATGCGGGAAATGCTAATTCTCTAGCAGATTCAATTCTTTCGTTATTATATAATCCAGAGCTTTGTGCAAATGTTGTAAAACAAGCTAGATTAGATGTAAAAAATAAATATAATTGGACTAAAATTGCTCAAGACACACATTTTACATATCAAAAAGCAATATGTCAAACTGTTGCAGAAAGACAAGCTCGCCAAATTGCACAAGAAGAAGCTCAAAAAACCAAAAAAGCAAAGAACAACGAAAAAGAAATTACAAACTTACTTGGATTCAAAAAACGCCAAGCATATGCATAAATTGAACATTTTTACAAAAGAGGGAACAATTTATATCCCTCTTTTATAACTTAAAAAAGGAGGAAGTAAAAGTGAACGTATATGACGAAGTAAACAACTTAGGAAGAGCAATAAAAGAAAGCAAAGAATATAAGGAATACAAAGAAGCAAAAGATAAAGTTAAAGAAGCTGCAGGATTAAAAGAAAAAATAGATGAATTTGAAAAGATTAGATATGAAGAACAAATATTAGCTCTTCAAGGAGAAAAGCAATCAGAAGAAAAAATGGCTAAACTTCAAGAATTATATCAAATTTTAGTACAAAATCCAGATATTAAAGATTACTTTGACAAAGAAGTTAGATTTAATGTTATGATGGCAGATGTGAATAAAATAATTGGAGAGGCTATAAAAGATGTATTACAGTAAATAAAATTTTTTAAAAGTATTGACATCCATAGACTTTGAAACTATAATACATCATGAAAAAGGTAAAACTAAAGGAATAGGAAAAATTAGATGCAAAATATGTATTTTCAAAATGAAGAATTTGATAAATTTGACGATAATGCTCTAATAAATAAAATAAAAGATGGAGATAAAAAAGCTTTAAACTATTTGCTTGATAAATACACAGAAATAGTGAGCATGAAAGCTGGGAAATATTTTATAGTTGGAGCTGAAAAAGAAGATATTATGCAAGAAGGCTTGATAGGATTATTCAAAGCCATTAAAAGTTTTGACCCTGAAAAGCAAAGTTCATTCAAAACATTTGCAAATCTTTGCGTAGAAAGACAATTACAAACAGCAATTAAATCTTCTATGAGGCAAAAACATATGCCCCTTAACTCATATTTATCATTAAATATTTCAGCATATGACGAAAACGATGACACAAGCCTTTTAGAAGTGTTTGAAACAGAAAATACAGTAGAAGACCCACTAGACATTGTTACCAAGAAAGAATATTACAACTTTGTAGAAGATAGAATGGAAGAAACTTTAAGTGATTTCGAAAAACAAGTTTTACATAGATATACAAATGGGGAAAGTTACACAGAAATTGCAAAAAGGCTAAATTCACAAGTAAAATCAGTAGATAATGCAATTCAAAGAATAAGAAAAAAGACAATAAAAAATATATTAAACTATGATGAATAAGATTCATCATAAATGCTTCTATAGCTCAGTAGGTAGAGCGCATCCATGGTAAGGATGAGGTCGCCAGTTCGATTCTGGCTGGAAGCTCCAGTAACGTTTCTGTTCGAACTTTTATAGAACAGATAGATATGAAAATCAATCAGTAAAATGGTTGATTTTTTTTGTTGTGAAAAAGTCATCCAATCTTAAAACGAAAGGATGGTGATAAAAATGGATATTATCAAAGAAGAATTACAATTTGAGGAAAGCCTTAAACAAAGATTGGAATTTATATGTGAGTTTTCTAAAGTTACTCCTACTTTTATTAATGGCAGTATAAGAAAAATTGATAAAACAAATATCTCATATATTGAGCCACATAGAGTAATTATAAAAGACATTACATTTCTAGTTTTTAATTATTCTAATGATGTTTATATTTCTAATTTGGTAAATAAAATTCACTTATCTGAATTAGAAGAATATTTGAAAAAAATTTAGTTTGTAAAAATTGACATTTCCTTAAATCGTGATATAATATAGGCAATTGATTATGTATAGTTGAGTGGCAAGAACTATATATAAATGTATGAGTACTTTGAAAAATTTATATTATATTACAATTATATTGTATTTTATTACGTGATAAATGGATTTAAGAGATGTCAATAGTACTCGTATGTACTTTGATGTCTCTTTTTTGTTAGGAGGTTTATAAATTGGGGGAAGAAAAGAAAAAATGTGGATTGTATATGAGAGTATCAACAGAAGACCAAGCTCGTGAGGGATTTAGTCTTCCAGAACAAAGAGAAAGATTAGAAACTTTTTGTAAATTTAAAGGTTACGAGATTATAGATTATTATCAAGATGCTGGAATAAGTGCGAAAACTGGTAATCTTAGACCAGAATTTGAAAGGCTAAAAGAAGATATTAAATCTAAAAAGATAAATACTATTATTTCTTTAAAACTAGATAGAATTACAAGAAGTATTTATGATTGGGAAAATCTTATAACCTTTTTAGATGAGAATAATGCTTATATTGATTGTGCTAATGATGAAGTAAATACAACTACTGCAAATGGTAAGATGATTTCAAGACTTTTAATGAGTGTAAGTCAAAATGAAATTGAAAGAACCAGTGAAAGAACAAAAGTAGGGTTAGCAGGTGCAATAAAACAAGGTCATATTCCCTCTAAAGCACCTCTTGGATATAAGCACGAAAATAAGAAATTAGTAATTGATTATTCTACTAAAGATATTGTAGTTAGAATATTTGAATTATACTATAATGGCTATTCTTATCAAAAAATCAGTAATCTATTTAATGAGGAAAAAGTTTTAGGTAAGGATAATTGGAGAGATTCAACTATTGTTGGTATTCTTGAAAATGAAATATATAAAGGAGATTTTGTTCATGGAAAGAATACTAAACACCCTACTTATTATGAAAATGTAGTAGAACCTATTATTTCTAAAGAAATGTGGGAAGATTGCCAAGTACAGAAAAAGAAAAATTCTAGAAACTATCAAAGAACATTAACCTATTTATATTTGCAGAAGTTAAAATGTCCAAATTGTAATCGTATTTTAGGTGGCAAAGCTACAACAAAGAAAAATGGCAAACCCTATTATTACTATTATTGCCACGATTGTAAAATAGAGTTTAGAGAAAACTTTATAAATGAATATTTTAATCAGTTTATAGATGAATTAGTACAATATGATTCTGTTGTAAATCAATTCTTCTTACCTATGATAAGGCAGAAATTTGATGAGCCTAAAGAAGAATTGCAAAAAGAAATAAATGAGCAAAAAGCAAAATTAGATAGAATAAAAAAAGCTTATGTCAATGGAGTGTTTAAACTAAAAGAATATGATGAAGAACGAAAAGTTGTAGAGAAAACTATTGAAACATTAGAAATTGAACTAAATAATACCGATTGTGCAGAAGAATTACGATTTACACCGAAAGATATTTTATTAAAACGAGATATTGACTTTATCAATAAAATCAAACTAAACAAAGAATATCAAGAAAGAACAAAAACTTGGAAAGATTATACAAGACAAGAACAAGCAGAACTTATAATGAAATATGTTGATGATATAGAGCTTTCTTTAATTGGTAAAGAAATTGTTGTTAAACAAATAAACTTTAGAGATTCAATTTGTAATCCATGTCAAGAATTATACGAAAACGGTTATATTGATACAACAAAGCCTATGTTATTAGGAAATGTATTAGGAAGTGTTAGATTTAGTAACTATTTGCCAGAAGAAGAATTTGGAGAAATAATAATGAGATTGAGGCAATACTATGATGTCCATTTTACAGAGGCAACATATTATTTACAAAAGCAAATGTTTTATTTTAATTTTGCTGAAAATAATAGTGCTATTGTTAGAGTATTCCCATTAGAAGATTATTATAAATTAGATCCAGATAATAAAATGGAAGAATATAGATTTGGAATAATTTATATTGATGGCGAAGATGAATTTCGAATAGAAGATATAGAAAACATCGAACCATACTTCAATGCAATACCAGATGATAGCGAAACAACAATTACTTATAAAAAAGATGAACCAGTAGAAATTGTGGTAAAGCCTGTTAATTTCTCCAAAGAAAATACTGAATAATTGTTGCAACTATTACTTTATATGTGAGCTATGTTGCAACAATCAAATTAGTGAATACAAATTTATATTTGTGTTAGCAATATAAATTTTGTGTGAGGTAATTTGGATAAATTTTATCCCATTGGGAGAAAATTTAATGCCTCGCAGAGCCCCCGAGTTATGATGGCACGTCATAACTCATAGGGGGTTAGG
>CAMYZH010000066.1 GCA_947303785.1 uncultured Clostridium sp. | reverse complement strand
AATAATTAAAAATAAATAAAATTATTAAAAAGAAAAATTAATATTAGTTCAATGATTTTTTAAATAATAAAAATATATTTCTATACCAAAATATATTTAAAAGAGACTTTTTATAAAAAAAATAATTAAAATAATGAAAGCTCACCCAATGATATTCCTAGTTTGTTATTTATTGCTACTAATTGGTTCAGAACAATCTGCAAACTTTTACTATAATTATCTCTTGCTTCATTCAACTTCAGAAATGGCCAAAATTTGCCAATTAAATGATGGAAATGTCTTAGCTCTTTCATCTGGTTACACATAACAAAATTTAATAAAAGAGGCAAAAAAATATACGAAAATTTCTCATTGCTCAAAGGCTATACTGGAACAGCCCAAATAGCCGAGACAAAAGATCCTGATAAGACGGAGCCTGAATATTATTTATTTGGACATAACAAACAAGATATATCTGGCCAAAAACCCTACGAAAATGTCATAACATTAAAAGATCAAAAGCAAGCTGAAAAAGAAGAATTAATTAAAAGAAGTCTTTATAGCCAAAATTCAATAATTTCTTTAAAAAGTGGATATCTTGTTCTTATTGGAGTAAATCCAACCACAGGGTTTGGTGCTGAGAATTCTATTGAAGTAAACATTTATGATCCCGATGGCAACTTGGATCCAAGTAAAGGCCAAACTTATATAGCTCATGGAAATTTATTAAGTTGCTATGCCCAAGGAGAAAAAGATATCTATTGTGTTTGCAATAACGAAGAAAGGATGCTTATGGTAAGTAAATTATATGTGAAACATTTGACAATTAATGGAAATACTATTGTTAAAGCAGAAGATTTAGAATTTATTAAAAACTTTTATACTGTTTTCAATTTTGTCAAAGCTATTCCTTTCAGAGAAAATGAAGCTTTGGTTTTATTCCAAACTGGAAATCCAGAAATAGAAGAAATTACTTTAGGAAATTCTGGAAAAGATTTGTATTTTTATCATATAAAAATTTCTGACGGAAAAGTAAATGTTTTGAGATATGATTATTTATTCAATGGATGCATATTCAAAAAAGAGACTGATTATTACAGTGCTGATATCATTGCTCTTACTGATAATAATATTTATGCTGTTTGCGAATCTGAAAATAACCAATTATACTTATTCTCAATTTTCTTGGATGATAAACCTTTTGAAACTTTCCAATTAAGAAATGTGAATAAAAATAAATTGAAAAATCCTGTTCTTGCCACATTTGATCAAAGTTTATCAGTATTTTATACTAATGTTTCATCAAGCAACATTCCTGATGTTTATTATACTATGATAAATTATCCAGATTGTTCAGATTATAGTTCTTCACCTGTTTTATTACCTAAACATTTTAATAAAAAAATATCTTTAGAAGATAAAATATTTATGGGAAATCCATATCCAAGTGAATTAAAGGCTGAAAATATTACTGTAAGAATTACCGACTTGGCTGATATTAAAATTTATAATGCTGATACAGATGAAGAAGTATTATTAAATGAAGATTTTAGTGCAAAAACTAATTTAAAATTTTTCTCAGTTTCTAAAGAAGGTGAATATGATGTTGAATTTACTGCTTCAAGAAAAGATGATAAAGAACCAATCTTAGGAAGAACTTGTAAAATTACTTTTAATACTCCTAAATGCTTAGATCAATGCTATTCTTGTAATCAAACGGGTAATAATGTTCATCATTATTGTCATAAATGTAAAGATATATCATATTTCGAAAGCGATTACATCGATTATATTGGAGAAGAATTTGACAAGCTTCATAATTGCTTTAAATGTGATAAGTCTTGTGCTTCTTGTCATGGATTGCCAATTTTCAATGAAAAACTAAATACCACAAATTGTAAGGTAGATTATTGTAATATTTCTCATGGTTTTTACCCATATGAAAAAGAACCTAGAACCTGTATAACTGAAGATACTCAAGAATTTTGGGAAGAAATATATAATCATGGAATTTATTTAGATAAACCAGTTGAAAATGATACAAAAACTTGGATATGGAGAAATTGTCATGATAATTGTTATAAATGTCATCAAGGAGGAAATAATGATGATAATAAATGTGATGAATGTATAGATGGTTTTTATTTCTATTATAATCAAACTGAAGGACATGGAATTCCGGGATCATGCCATGATGATTGTAAAGATAACGGATTTTTCATTAAAAGAGATGACGATAAAAGAGAAAAATGTTTTCCATGTTTCGATAAATGTAAAAAATGCCCAGATGAAACAAAATGTGATCAATGCTTTAAACCGTTTTTATTAACTCCAGACAAAGATAAATGTAATGAAACTTGCAGTTATTGTTATGCCGAAGATCATGAATTAGGAGAATGTGTAAATTGTAAAACAAGATATGGAATAAATAATGCAAAATATACTTTACAAAATGATACTTCTAACAAATGTGTAGATTCTTTAACTTTCCCAGTTGAAGGATTAGGCGGAAAAAATTGGACACATCATGTTATTGATGAACAATGTAATTTAATTATTGGTTGTAAAAAAGGATGCCAAAGATGTACTCCATGGTATTCTGACGAATGTACTGAATGTAAAAAAGATTATTATAAAGAAGATTTCTATGGAATAACTCCTTTACCAAAAAATACTTTTTATTGCTTTAATTTAACTACATGTCAAGGTTTAAATGGCTATGATTATACTCATGATGATAAAGTAATTAGACCAGGAGGAGTTCCATTTAAAGAAGATGGTGTAAATGTTTGTATAAATTGTAAATTAAGAAATGAATCATTTAGACAACCTAGTCCAAACTTTTATTGTGGAACAAAAAAAAATAGAACATATGTTGAAATATTAGATTATAATATGCTTGCAGAATGTTATTTCAGATGTAAAGAATGTGAATATTGGGGAAATAACTTTAATATGAATTGTAAATCTTGCAGAGAATCTACAAATTATGAATATTTCCAATATGATCCAAAATTACAGTTAGGAAATTGTATAAGAAAAAGTCACCCGTGTGGAATTTATCCTTATTATCATGATTATGATATTGCTGAAGTCTTGGGAATAGATGAAGAAGATTGTGGAGTAAAATGTGATGTTTGTCTTTATAATTTTACTTGTACTGAAAGATTCCCGTATTTCAAATTGAGTACTCATGAATATTGCCCAGTAACTGAACTATTTGGAAATGCATGTACTTTGAATAATTCTGCTGGATTTCTTACTTTATTAAGAAATCCATTTGGATTGAAAAATCCTTATGATTTCCTAAATACTTCTGTTTCTATATATAACTTAATAGATAGTGGACTTTTCTTGTATATAGCAAATTCATATAATATAGATATCAAGGAGCTCAAACAAAATATAAATAATTATATTGGTAATGGAAAAGTATATAATCTTCCTGAAAGTAGAATTATATCAGGAAATAATATAAGTATAGAAATTTCCACAATAAAATTAGAATTAGAAAAATTAGCAAATGCATTATCTGGACAAACAGAGCCTGAAGATAAAGAGAAAGAGAAAGAGAAAGGAGGAACAATTTTGGATATTTCTGAATGTGAAAAAATTCTTAAAAAGAAATATGGCTTACCAGATGAGGAAGATTTAATAATTATAAAAGGTGAAGAATTAAGACAATATGCTGAAACATATTTCGGAGTTGGACTTGAATATCAACTATTTTCTACTTCTTTAGGTGCTTTCTTACCTCTTAGTGATTGCCAAGATGAAGGTACAACAGTTACTGTTTCTAATGTTTTTTCAAATCCATTCAATACTTCAAGTTTAGTATCATTATTCCAAAGTAAAACAGCTGCAGTAGTTTCCGAAAATAATGACCCATTTGATTATAGCAGTCCTTTCTTTAACGATATTTGTACACCTTTCACAAATGAAAATGGAAATGATGTTTTATTAGATGCACGTAGACAAGATTATTTAGAAGAAAATCCTGATAATTTATGTGAACCAGGATGTCAATTTTCTGCATATAATGCTGCTAGTAAATTATATTCTTGCATTTGTAATATTAAAGCAACTCCAGGAGATGAAATAACACCATTAGAAGGAAATAAGGTTTATAAAGAAATGCCTGAAGGTTTCAAAGATTTGGTTAGCAAAAGATCAAATATTGCAGTATTTAAATGTGCTTCACAAGTATTTTCTGCAAAAGGACAAAAAAAAAATTTCGGTTCATATATTTTACTTGTTGCATTAGCTAGTTTCATTGGAGTAATTGTTTTCCATTTCGTTAAAGAAAAAGGAGCAATGGATTCATTATTCTATAAATTATCTAGAATACCTATTAGAAACGCTAGTCCTCCAAATCCACATGGTGATAAAAAGAAAGATTCAGATTCAAAAAAACACGAGCAAAAAGGCAAGAATATAAAAAATGAAAAAGAAAAAGAAAAAAAACATGGTTCTAAAGTTCAGAAAGTTAGAGAAAATAATAATGGAAAAACTTCTGGAAGAGTCTTTGAAAAAGAAGAAAAACCTAGAAATATCGTAAAAGATGCGGAATTGACAGATGATCAATTGAATAAAGCTTCATATGATATAGCTTATAAACAAGATAGTAGATCAATTCTCAAAATTTATTGGTCATTTTTAAAAATGAAACAATTATTCATTTTCACTTTCTATACATCAGAAGATTATATTTTACGTTCTACTAAAATTGCTCTTTTCATTTTATTCATTGGATTTTATTTGACTTTTACTGCTTTATTCTTTAATGATAGTATTATGAGAGCTATTTATATTTATAAAGGAAATACAAATGCTGCTGTCCATATTCCAAATATAATTTTATCAAGTTTATGCTGTTTAGTCGCTAATTTAATTATCAGATTTGTTTCTTTAAATGAAAGAGAAATTTCAAAAATTCTTCAAATAAATGATCCAAATGAAAGAAAAAAATTATCTAATCAAATGAAAAAAATTTCAAATATCAAATTAATTGTTTTATATAGTATTTCTGGAGCTTTGCTTGTTTTGTTCTGGTATTATGTTTCTGCTTTCTGTGCTGTGTTCAAAAATTCACAAGGACATTATTTCATTAATGTTCTTGTTTCTTTCATTATTTGCAATTTATGGC
>CAMYZH010000065.1 GCA_947303785.1 uncultured Clostridium sp. | reverse complement strand
TAATAATGATAATTTAAATCTTTTATTAAGAGGTGTTGCTTTATCTTGTTTAACAAATTTATCTGATGAAAATAGAAAATTTATTTATGCAAAGGCAAAATCAAGGTTAAAAGATGAATATTATTTTATTGTAAATAATAATGAAATTATTGGAACAATTTATTTGAATAATTCATATAAATGTTTATCAATTAATGATTTTGCAATATTTGAAGAATATCAAAATAAAGGATATGGTCAAGAGACATTACAATATATCATAGATAAGTTTAAAAATTTTAGAATAGAACTTGGTGTTGAAAAAAGAAATAAAAAAGCATTTCATATCTATAAAAAATTAGGATTTGAAATTTTTGAAAAATTTAAAGATGGATATAAACTTTTTAGAAAGGAAATAAAATTAAAATGAAAATTGCTATTGGAAAATCTGGAAGATCGTGTTATTTTAATGAAGCTCGTTGGTCAATTTATGCTGGTGATGATTCCCCAAAAATCATTTATTTTGAAATAGCTAAGCAAAATCCTCAACATACATTTTATATAATTAGTGCATCAGATTTTACAAAATATGTTGAAAAAGGTGGTGAAGCTCCTTCTAATATTGTTGATGTTTGGAATGCAGCAAAGAAAGAAGAAAAGGAACTTAAGTTAAAGTTTGATTATCCTTGGCAGATTCTTGAAAGTTACGTTAATAAATACAATCTTAAGTTTGATCTTGGTCTTATTATGCAAGGTCCTGATATGAATGTGACTATTGAAGGTCGAGGTATTAAATGTATTAGAGATAATACAAAAGATATTCATCCGCTATTACTTGGTGTAAATTATGTTGCTCCATTGCAAAATATTATAAATGTTCAAGGATTTCCTTGGTATATTATTAATGAAGATCCAAGATATGTTCCAATTTTTAACAGAGATATTATTAATGATGAAGTTGAAATATTAAGTCAGATCAATTGTGAACGTACAGTTAAACGAATTTCAGGATATGATGAAAAAGCTATTATTCATAGAGATCATGTATTGAAATATCGTTATGCTGGTATTGAACGAATGTTTTTAAATTCATATAAACGAGTTGATTTTACTGATCCTGATAATATTAAAGTAAATGATAAAGTTTATAAGAAGTGTAGAAAATTTATTATTGCTGTTAATGGCGGCGCTGATAGATTGAATTTTATTGAAAAGTGGGTTTTAGACTGTGATCCTTCTCAAATTATCTATGGTAAGTGGCCAAAAGAAGATGTAGAAAAGCATCCAAATAATTTTGAAGAAAGAGGAATTATCAATATGCAAGATGAAATGTGGGAATCAATGTTTACATTTATTCCATGTTTTGAAAAGCGTATGAGTAATTTTGTAACACAGAAGTTTTGGAAGATGCTTTATTATGGAATTATTCCATTTGTTGATAGAAATACTTATGATACAGATAAGTTACTTCCAATTCCTGAATTTTTTAGAGTTGAATCTCCTAAGGAAATGTGGGAAAAAATTGACAAATTATATAATAATAAAGAAAAATATAAGAGCACTTTACAATATTTTTATTCATTGTTAGAAGACAAATATTTTAACGGTGAATATATTGGAGAAATATTTAATCCAATAATTAGAAAATATGAAAAATAATAAGTTTACTTTTTGAAAATTAATGTTATATTAAAAATAAAAAGAGGAGTTTTTTGGTAATGGGTAGAAAGATTTTGTTTGTAATTGATATGCAGAATGATTTTATTAATGGTACTTTGGGATCTGAAGCTGCTCAAAGAGCTGTTCCAAATGTTATTGATGTAATTGATGGATTTTGCAGATTAAATGACAATGATAATAATGATATGATTTTTTATACTTTAGATACCCATTATGAAGATTATTTAAATACTTTTGAAGGAAAGAACCTTCCTATTAAACATTGTATTGAAAACACTCCTGGTTGGGAACTTAATTCTGATGTAAAGGAAGCTATTAATGGATATCCTCATCATCTTGTAAAATGTTTTAGAAAAAATACTTTTGGTTCTTTGACAATGGTTCATGAAACTTCCTTGTTTCTTTGGGAAGATTTAAATTCAAAAGATGAAATGTTTATATGTGGTCTTTGTACTGACATTTGTGTTATTTCTAATGCATTGCTTTTAAGAGCACAATTCCCAAATCTTAAGATAACATGTTATAAAGATGCTTGTGCAGGTACTTCTAAGGAAGCACATGACGCCGCTTTGGCTATTATGAAAAGTAATCAGATTGATGTTATTTAATTAAGAAAGAATTGAAAAATGAGTAATGATATTGTTAGACTTAATTTGGAAATAACAATTCCAAAGAAATGGGTAAATAAATTTCTTCAAATGCTAGATTGTATGAGATGGTGTGGAAGAGCCGGTGCAAGTAGGTATATTGGTTTTTATGCTGATGGTGACGGTGATTTTAGACCTTTTAATTTTAAAGTAAATGGTGAAGAAGTTGAATCTAATATTAAATGGCATGAATTTGATTATTCTTGGCATCCAGCTGATAATAATGATGTTCCTCCTCCATTTAAAACTAAACGAAGTGGAGTAGATTTCTTTTTTGATAGAGGTTAAATTTAATTAATTTTTAAAAAATGCAGTAGGATAGTCTTTTTATTTTTAAAAATTAGTTTACTTTTTTATTTCTTATGTTATATTAAAATAAAAAGAAAGGAATATAAATTATGGACACTGATAAAAAAGATTGTTATAACTGTATCTATTATGATACAAGAGAAGATTCATGTTTTAATGAAACTTGGTGTAAAACACATTGTAGATTTGATGATCTTCCTGAAAAAGACTGTGAATATTTTTCTCCAAGAAAGAAATGTAAACATCGTTTTGAAGAGTGTTATCATAATTGTTCTATTATGTGTAGGAGGCAGCCAAGTAAAAGTGGTTGTGAATATTGGTTTAAATGTGATTTAGATGATTACGGATGTGATGAAGAATGTGAAAAACATCAGAATAGACATGAATTAGAAGAAAAACGTAATATATTATCAAAATTATATTATAGTAAAAGTCTTATTGAAGAATTAATTGATAGATATACACAAGATATTGAAACATTAAAAAAGGAATTAAATCATGATTAAGTTTCTTGAAGATGTTATAAAAAATGGAAAATTAGAATTTGAAAAGGATGTTCAGGATTTACAGGAAAGTTTAAAAGAGAATTCTGATTATGATGAACTTTCCAAATTTCTTTTTAAAATGCTTAAATGTTCTCTTTATTATAGAGATTTATATAAAAAGTTTTTTATGTCTCTTAATAAAAAGACTTCTTTAGAATATTATATTGAACCAATTTTTGATTTGGATTATTTAACTATTCCACGTTCATTGAATATGTTGCTTTATTCTATAAGTTATAATATTTATGATGACGGTATTTTTGATATTTGTAAAGTAAAATTTTCCAATGGTAAATATTTTTATTTTTTAGATACTGTTGATAGAGATGATTTTAATGAAATTGAAACAATTTTAAATAATTTGAATAAAAATAGTAAATTATATATTTTTAAGGATGATGAGCCAATTACTGTTGAAGAAATTTATCGTGGTTATTTTACAAGTATTTCACAATTTATTGATTTTCTAAATGTTTTTCATAAAGAAATAAATGATATGGAAGATTATTTTGATGAAAATTCATGCAATAAGATTGATAAAATTGTTGAATTTACTAATATTAAAGAATTTGAGGAATATAATTGAAATGAATAAAATTCAAAATTATGAATGTTATTTGACTAAAATGTCGAAAACATTTTTTGATAAAGCTTGGTTTATGTCTCACCTTCCTGAAGATATTCATACAATAATTGATTTTGGTTGTGCTGACGGAAGCTTTATGGAATTTCTTCAAAGGAATTGCCCTAATTATACTTATATTGGTATTGATAATGATCCTAAAATGCAAGAGCTTACTAAAGAAAAAGGATTTGAATGTTATAAATCTATTAATGAAGCTCATAAGAAAAATATTATTTTTGAAAAAAATACATGTGTTATATTAAATTCTGTAATTCATGAATTATATAGTTATTCCAATGAAGATACATTAAGTAAAATATATTCATTTCATCCAAAATATATTGCAATTAGGGATATGATGTATAATCCAATTGATAAAACTAGATTTTATTTACCATTAAATGATTATAAAAAAATTATTAGTATTTTTCAAGAAAAATATTTATATCAATTTGAAAAATTTTATGATATTTGGAGACATCAATCTAATGATGTTAAAATTGTGCATTTTCTTTTAAAATACATTTATAATAATGAAAATTGGGAAAGAGAAGTAAAGGAAAATTATCTTCCAGTAAATATTGATTCCATAAGAGAAATATTTTGTTATAATACAATTTTTCCTGATAAGAATTATCAAATTGAATTTCAATCTTTTTATAAACTTCCATATCTTGTCAATAGATGGAAGAATGATTTTGAATTAGATAAAAATTATGTATTAAATGAGTTTATTAAAAATATTAATACTCATTTTAAGATGTTATTGAAAAGCGGTGATAATTAAGTTTATTTTTTCATTTCATATGTTATATTAAAATAAAAAGGAGAAATATTTTATGGAAGAACTTACTAGAATGTGTATCAGCAGCATTGAAAGATTTTTTGAAAAGACGAATGGAAAGACCGCAATTGTTGGAATCAGTGGCGGTAAAGATTCTGCTGTTGTGGCCGCACTTTGTGTAAAGGCATTAGGTAAAGAAAATGTGATTGGTGTCCTTATGCCAAATGGAGAACAAAGTGACATTGAAGATGCATATAAAATTTGTAAGTTTTTGGATATTAAACATTTTGAATTAAATATCAAACCTATTTTTGATAATTATTTTAATTCGTTAATGACAAGTAATATTGAACCAAGTCAACAGGCAAAGATCAATGTTCTTCCAAGGATTCGAATGACGATGCTGTATTTCGTTGCTCAGAGTTTTAAAGGTGGACGAGTGATGAATACTTCCAATGCAAGTGAAAAGCTTGTTGGTTATGGTACATTGTGGGGTGATATTGTTGGTGATTTTTCTCCTTTAGGTAACTTATATGTCTCGGAGGTTTGTGCAATTGGTGATGATCTTTGCTTGCCTGCAGAATTGGTCCATAAGATTCCTTCCGACGGTTTGACAGGAAAGAGTGATGAGGAATCCTTGGGAGTGACATATGATGACATTGAAATGTGGGGAAGGCATGAAAAGCTACCCTATGAAACCTGGCATAAGATTTTCCAAATGCATGATAAGAACAAGTTTAAAGGTGAATTAGTCAATTTGCCAACTTTTTAAAAAGGAATTAAAATGATTTATTTTTATGGTGGAGCTTTTAATCCAATGACAAAAAGTCATTTAGATATTATTAAAAGAATTATTAATGATATGAAAGATGATGATAATTTGATTATTGGAATTACTGACCATGATTATAAAACATATGAATTTGATTATAATAC
>CAMYZH010000064.1 GCA_947303785.1 uncultured Clostridium sp. | reverse complement strand
AAATATCTTAGGATAGTCTTTTTAATTATATTTTTCAGAGTATCTAAAAGGTATCTAATTCCTTAAACATCCCATTTTGTCCTTCTTGCAATTCTTGCAAACCGTTGATACTACTGTCTTCCACAACAATTCTTATATTTCTTTCCGTGAGCCACATGGAATGCAGAAAAATATTTCACTTTTTGTACGTCCTGATTCAGCTTGATTCTTTTAAATGTATATAGCTAAAAATGAGTCAAAAATCATTTATTTAGCTTCTCAGGGTGTCTAAAAAGGTATCTAATTAATTGTAATTTCTTGTTCTTATATAGTGTCCTTCTTGTACTGCAGCAAATGTTGAAATACTGCAAATTATAATTTCAAATATTATAGAATTAGTATTAACTATTATAAAAGACGCTATAAATAATATGAATCCTGTTATTTTATTTGCAATAGTATGTGGTAATACTAATTTTTTGTAACAAATATAAGCACATATTACATTAGTAACTTTTATTAAAGCAATAATAACTGTCCATATAATTATTCCCTTAGATAGATTTAAAACAGGTAATATTTTAATAATTGCTACAATAACAAATATTATATCAGCAACACTATCAAATCTAGCTCCTATCTTACTTTCATTTTTACTCTTTCTTGCAATAAATCCATCTAGCATATCCGATATACCACAATAAATATATATTATATAAAAAGCAATAGAAAAAGTTTCTGTGACGTATAGTATTATTGACATTATAATTCTGCTAACAGATATATAATTTGCTACATTCTTCATTATTTCCTACTTTCTATTTTATATATTGTAATTTATTTTTTATACTTTCTTTCTTAAAACAATAGCAATAAAATTCAAATATTTACAAGCCCCTGCTTCTATCGCTTTCTTATCATTTTTAGAATATTCATTATCGCATTTAATCCAATCATTCCAACATTCTTCATTGCTTTCCATTTCATAAATAGAAACAATTTCACTTTGTTCTGATTTTAAAATAATTTTTCTCCAGTATTCTATATCATGTATATAATCTAATTGTTCAGGTGTCCAAGATAATAATAATTCTTCTGGAATATTGTTATGACAGTCTTTTTTCATTCCTGGCACAACTATATAAATATATCCACCTTCTTTTACAAAAGGTAAAAGCTTATCATCTAAAAATTTTTCATCTCTACCGAAATAGTTATAAGAGTCTGTACTAACAACTGCATCAAAAAATTCTTTTTCATATTTTAAATCTGTTGCATCCATTTTTACTGGAATTATTTGTTCCTCTGTTAATCCCATTTCAGTAAAGAATTTTTTATTCTCTTCTGGATTACTCCAAAGGTCAGTTGCATAAACTTTAAATCCATATTCCTTTACTAAGAAAATTGATGTAATGCCTTGTCCACTACCTAAATCCATAACAATTGAACCTGATTTTATATTATTATTTTTCATAAGCTCTTCTTCCAATTTTAGTGGATTAGGTCCCATTATTTTTTCATTAACTAAATCTAAATTATATTTTTCTGTTTTTTCGTATTTCATTCTTTTTACCTCTTATTCAATAATTTCATCTATCCAATTTTTATAAAAATTCAATTGTTCTTCTGTATGAAAATAATGCTCTCCATTTTTAAGTATTGTTAAGCTACAATTAAAATTATTGCAGAAATCTTTTATAATATTTTTATCTTGAAGATTATCTTTATTTCCATATAAAACGAAAGTCTTCTTATTCCATTTAGTTATCGGATTATTTTTAACATATTCATAGTAATCCCAATATAATGTTTGCCCAAAATCTGTTTTAATTTCTTGTTTTTCTTCTAGCTCTTTTTCTGTTGTATTACTCCATAACATCATATTATCAATAATAACTTTCATATTTACAACTGGAGATAAAAATAAACATTGCTTAATATATTCATCTTTATATGCTAATAAACTAAAATATGATCCCATACTACAAGCCCATAAATATATCTCTTCATAGTTTTTCTTAGCATATTCAATTATTTGCTTTAAGTCTTTAACACAATTTTGAACTTTGCATAAGTAATTAGTATCATCTTTTCTTTCTCCATGTTCTGGCAAATCAAAACTTAATAATTGATAACCTCTACTTGCAACTTTTTCTGCAAATATTTTTATAACCACATCTTCTTTATTAGACATATTTCCATGTACTGCTATAAAAATTCTATTATTTTTTTCTCCCCATATTATAGATGGAATATTGTTTATATTAATTCTTTCTGTTTTCATTATAGCCCTCTTTCTATTTCATGTATTAAAACATATTTATCTTTTATTGATATTCTTACAACTTCATAGCCATATTCTAATAATTCTTTTTTGTATTTTAAAAATGAATGGTCTAAATCAAATCCTAAAATACTTCTTATCTCTTCATAAGTAATCTTATATTCTTCTTTTTTATTATCTTTAATATACCTCCATAAAGGTTCATATTTGCTCATAAAACACTCCATATATTGTAATTTATAGTTCTATCAAACTCTTTTTAAAATCTTTCACATAGTATTTTATATTCTTTTTGCCTTTTGAAATAATTGTGTGTCCTTCACCTTCAAGTAATCTTTTTTGTAGTTCTATTGCTTCTGGATATTTTACATTTAATTCCCCATCTGATTTTAAAGTTCTCCAATATGGTGTAATATCTTTGTTTCTTTGATAACTAGCCCAAGCAACAATATTTACAAATATTCCTGCTGTCATTGGATCAGTAAAGTCTGCTTTGTTTTGCTTTGCTAAATAGTCTCTCATTTGACTAACAGTTATCAATTTTCCTTTCGGTACTTTTTTCATTAACTCATCATAATATAGTGGTGGTGCAAAAAACATCTTTGTTCCACCATATTTTTGTATTGTTTTCTCATCTTCAACAATTTGTATCTTAGGCATATCTTTATTATTTTTCATCATTGCATTAAAATCCTTTTTACTCTCATTAGACATATTCTTATCTCTCCAATCTAAACAAAAAAATACTATTTTTCTTTGAACTTCATTATATAACACTTTTATAAAAAAATAAAAGACTATCCCAAAATATATCAGGATAATCTTTTGAATTTCAAATTCGAGGGTATCTAAAAGGTATCTAAATCCCTAAAGTTCCCTTTTGTTTCCTGTTTTGAAGTTTGCAAACCGTTGGCGTTACTGTTTTCTATGGCACCGCTTATACTTATTCCCACTGCCACATGGCCTTTTGTATTGGGGATTTTGGCAGCTTTTGGGAGCACTTGGCTCGTTAATTCGGCACTTGGTTGCACTTGGGAGCACTCCGTAGCACTCGGCAAACCTAGCAGAACGTATCTAAAAACGTATCTAAAATTTGCCATTGTTGAAGTTTTTACAATTTTCTAATAACGCTTTGTAAGTGTCCTGTGATATGGTTTTGTCATCTTTGATTTGTCTTGACCTAACAGCCAAATGAAATCATTTATATCCATACGAGAATATTTTCTATCTAATTTTTCATAAATGTAGTCAATTACTTTCAATGTATTTGCTCTAATTTCTACTTCTTCTTTAGATCCTTCTTCAAGTTCAACTTTATTATCTACTCTATCAGCAAGACTATCACTAAATTCTAGCATTCCGTAACATCTCATTACTTGAGGTATTTTATAATCTGCACATCCGATTAGATGAGAATAGTCAACATCAATTTGTTCTTTCTTTTCCCTTACATGAAGTATATCAGAAGTTAATAACTGTGCTCTTTTATAAAATAATATTTCTTCTCCATCATATGTAGATACATCTTTAAAATAATCTAGATTACTAACTATAAATTCAAAAAGTTGATTATCAATATTTAAATCTATAATAAGATTATAAAATGACTTCCCACTTCTTTTAAGTAAATTATTCATTTCAACCAAATTATGATATCTATCTTCAAATAGTGGAATAGTTACATTACCTTTTAATAATTTTTTAAACTCATCAATGCTCATTTCAAAATTATTATTTGCTTTAAACTTATTTAATATTAAATACATTATTGCATAAGATCCATCCATTGTTCCCAAGTCAGTTTGAATTTCCCATTTAGGATCTCCCCAAAAACAATAATCTCCTATTGCATGATATATAAATAAAAAATTAACTATACTTTCTACATCCATATCCATTAAACCATATGGATTTGAATCTAGCCAATAAGTAACAGATGAATTTCTAATTTGATCTATCATTTCATCAATCTTGTTATAATTAATTCCCACATTCTCAGAATTATCACAAACAAATTTATAGCTATAATTTAATTTATTTATTAAATTCATAGTATCAGCTCCTATATAAATTATACCATAAATTACTACTATTAATTTTGGTTATTACTACTTTTGAATAATAAATTACAATTTAGATAATTTTTAGATACGTTTTGTATCTAATTTGAAATTAAAGTTCAAATACACGTTTTGTCCTTATTTTATAAGGATTTACAAGATTTTTATAACGTATCTAAAACGTATCTAAGACAATGAACACTCTAAAAATTACCCAAAATGCAGAATTATAAAAACCCGCAATCCTTTATTTTGTGTGGGTTTGCAGGCTTGTTTGTCGCAACATTGCTTATATTTACGACCACTGCCACATGGCTTTTATTCTGGGTATATTCTACTGCACAAATCTGCATTTTACCTCATTAATTTTCACATTTTTGCACTTCATTACACTACTTCTCACTCAAATTTACTATCAGAACGTATCTAAAAACGTATCTAAAATTTACCTAAAAATTTTAATTATTTCATTTATTACTTTTCTTTTTTTATCAATAATTTAATTCCAAATCCAATGATTAAAACACCAACTATAATATTTAATATATTTGAAATATATTCTGGTATGAAATTAGAAAGTATTGTTCCCAATATTGCAACCAATGTTAAAAAGAATAAAGTTGCAGAAACTAAACCTATTGAGAAAATAATCAATTCTTTTTTCTCTAATTTATCTTCTATAATTTTTGTAGTTAATACACTTCCCCAAAATACTATTGTTATAGGATTGGACAAAGTTAATACCAATCCTTGTATGAAAATATTTGTCGTCGTTGGTTGTAAGTTCAATCCTGGGATTATATTAATTTCAAAAACATTTAGAATGATATTAATGCCAAATATTATTAAGACCGTTGATCCTATTATTTTAAATACTTTTTTTATTCTTTCTTTCTCTAATAAACTACTTACTCCAACACTTGCTAAAGTAATATAAAAAGCATCAACTATTGCAATCGCTAGAACCAATGACATTGCTACTAACAAGCCAACATTTTTAGCTGTATTAAATACCATTAAGCACATTGGACCAACTGCAATTTGTAATAATAATCCAAATTTTAATCCACTAAAGTATCTTTTTAGCATATACCTCTCTCCCTTTAATAATAATTTCACTGTTTCAAATTATACTATAAAAACAAAAGATTATCCAGGTATCCAGATAATCTTTCAAATCATTTATAAAAAACGTATCTAAAACGTATCTAAATGTGATTTTTTTCGTATTTTAGATTTTTCAA
>CAMYZH010000063.1 GCA_947303785.1 uncultured Clostridium sp. | reverse complement strand
AAAGAAATGGTCACACAGAAGCTACAGTTGATCTGATGAAACTTGCAGGATTAAAAGAATGTGGTGTTTGTTGTGAAATTATGGATGATGATGGAACAATGATGCGTCAGGATAAATTATTTGATTTTGCAATTAGAAAAAATATGATTCTTGAACAACAAGCATAATTTTTTGAAAAAATAACATATTATATCTATTTATAAAACGGATAAGTTATATTAGATTATGTTTATACAAGTAAATCAAGTTTCAAATAAAACATTTGTTCCAAAATCAAAAAAAGATGGTGCTAATGAAAATGATTATAAGCATATTTATTGTGGAACAGCTTTAATTAATACTAATTTTATAGAAACTATTTCAGTAGGATATTTTACATATGATAATGAAACACTTAAAGTAAATGAAGAGAAAATCATTTATGAAGTTAGATTTAATGATGAACAACAGAATATACTTATTGATAAAGAGTCATATGATAAAGTATGCAGACTATTAGAAAATAAAGATATTGAAATTTAATAATGAAAAAATATAAAATACTTTTTTGTGATCTTGATGGTACACTTATAAAAAACAGAAGCGGAAAGACATTTCCTCAAGGTATATGGGATATGGAGTTAAGATTGGATGTTTTTAATAAAATTAAAGAATTAGATCCAACATATGTTTTTATTGTAACTAATCAAGGCGGCATTGGAAAGTTTGTAAATGAAGCGGATTTTGTAAAGAAATTAGATTATATTGAAACATCTTTAAAATGTTATATTAAGCATCCTCATTTAAAAGATGTACAGTCAATGTATTGTGATAGCATGGATCCTAAAGATAAATATAGGAAACCAAATAGTGGAATGCTTGATTATTTTGTAAAAAGATATAATTTACTGAAGGACTTTAAGAAAGAAGATATGTTGATGATTGGAGATGCTTCAGGTAAAGAAGGACAATTTAGTAATAATGATTTAAAAACTGCTCTAAATTACGGTATTACATATTTAGATGTAGATGATTTTTTACGTATAACCTTTTTTTAAAAAATTAAACATCATGTTTGTAGAAATTACAGAATATCATGGGCACACCCTTGATTCAAAAACAGGAAAAGCAATTATCAATACAGAAGATATTCTGTTTATTGATGAGTTTGAACAGACTCCAGGTCATTATCGTGTAAAGATGAAACAAGATGAATATGCTTTCACAATTGATAATGAAACATATGAAAAGCTAAAGAGTATATTGATAGGGGAAAGCTAATAAATATTATAAAAAATGAAGATGTAGATTCTTAATGAATCTACATTTTTTATTTTTATATATATAATGTGTACAAGGAATATTTTAATATGAAAACACTTAAAGAATATTTATTAGAAGAAAAGAATGATATTACTGCATCAACAAGTCGCGGTGATATTAAGTTTACTATATGGAAAGCACCTGATAAAAAGGTAAGATGGTTTAATGATAATGAATCTTATCTTAAGATTGAATATAAGTTAGAAGATAAAGAAGAAGGTTTATTTATTGATTTCTTATTAGGATTCCAGGAAGGAAGTTGGAAACTTTGGATTGGAAAAATTGGTTCATGCTCATATGATGATGACCCATATTGTTCATTTGAAACAAAGAAGTTTGCAGAAGGAATTGTTGCCGCTTTGGATAAAGTTGAAGAATTTGTTGAGAAGGTAAAGGAAGATCCTGAAAGCTACATTCAATTTTATAAGACAGTATAATGAAAAATCTTAGTGACATATTATTAGAAAAATTAAAAATTGATAAAGATACTACTATATCTGATGATGCAGTAATCCCAACTAATAAAGAAGAATTTATTGAATTTATAAATACTTATTTTAAAAAGTGGTGGTATCAAACATCGCCTTCATCAATTAAGACAGACAAGAATTTTAAATCTTCATATGACTATATAATTAAATATGCAAATGATAAAATGTTTACTGTTGATGGTGCATTTATTCATGCATTACCTGTAAAATTTGTTGAATGGATGAATGCTAACTATAATTTAGGTTATAAGTTAAAATAATAAATATATATAGTTTAAGTATTGATTATAAAATTTTTACTTGAATGATTTTATAGAATTAAAAAATATTTAACAAATATATTAATTCTATAAATGATAAAACAAAAACAAACAACAAGATCTGATTGTAATAAACACATTATTAAACGTGAACATTACACAAGAAAAAATGGACTTTGGAAACCAAAGAAACCATTTAACACCAAAGAAGAAGCTGATGCTTGGATAAAAAAATATAAACTATATGGATATTCATCATATATATGTAAAGTTTGTGATAAGTGGCATATAGGTATGAAGAAAAAAATATGAAAAACTTAAGCGAAATATTATTAGAAAAATTAAGATTGACTGATAAAAGTGAAGAAGTAAAACATTTATCAGATGTTGTTCCAGGAGTTAATTTTGAAGAACCAACTGAAGAAGATTGTGAAAAATTAGAAAAGGCTCTTAAAGATGCAAATGTATTACAAGCACTTCCTACAGGTGTTAAATTAGATTCTAGTTATCATACATATAATAAATGGTTTATTGGAATATCAAGAGGAATGCTTGCTCTTAAAGCAGAAGTAACTTTTTCTAAACCATATAAAAAGAAAAGTACTTTCAATTCAGTTATGATTGAATTTTCTGAAGATAATGATTCATTTATTGCAGGAAATGGCGGTGGAGTATTATATGAATATGAATCTCCTAAAATTTGGGAAAAGGTAATCATGCCCATTGCGGAATTCTTTGGTGCCGAATTTAATACAGATGGTGAATTTTTAATGCCAGGTGCAACAACACATTGGGGTAGATAATATGAAAGCAATAAATAATTATATTGTCGAGAAACTTCATCTTAATAAAGATATTGATGTGTCTGACAAAGTATGGTTGATTTTATATAAATATGATTTTGATGTAGAAGATTTTGTGTGGAAAGAATTGGACACTGTTTCATTTGATGAAGTGTTAGATAATATTGATAAATATGGTGAAGTATATGAAGTATATAAAGATGTTCCAAAAGATCCAATTATTATTGGTGAAATTTTAGAAGCTGCTAAAGATTTTAAATTTGACAATATATCAGACGGAAAATTTAATAACATTTTAAAGAAACATAATGTTGGAATAATAGGTGGGGATAGTATTTGGAAAATGATAAAAAGCAGAAAGAAAAGATTAAAAAGAGAACAAAGTAAAGTATGACAATATCATTAGCTGAAGCTAAAAAGATAAAATTATTTAATAGAGTTGAAAGAAAGTACAAATGTACAAAAAATCAACTCTATTTATTATTGGGGTCTATTAAAGAAAGTTATTATTTAGTAACTGACATAGATGATGATGACTTCATATTTAAGTATCATTCATTATACTTTGATACACCTGAAATGACTATGTTTAATGCACATGAAAATTCAGATAATCATAGACAGAAAATAAGAATAAGAGAATACTCAGATGGTGAAAAGTTTTTAGAGATAAAAGATAAAGATGAAAGCGGAATAACAAGAAAGTCAAGAATACCTGTTGATTCATATGTTATTGATGGAGAAAAACAATGGATTGATAAAAACTTAATGTATGATACATCAGTTCTAAATAAGACATTAGATATTACATATGATAGAATAACATTAGTAAGTAAAGATAAAACAGAACGAATTACTATTGATTTGAATATATGCTTTCATAATTTCAATACTTCAATTTCAAGTACTGTAGATGATGTAATAATTGAAGTAAAACAAACAACAGAACATGATTCATTCATAATTGAAGAATTAAACAAACTAAATATAGAACGAGTAAAATTTTCAAAATATCATATAGGTATAAAACAAACAAAGGATGTTTAAGTGAATTTAAACATCCTTTATTATTTGTAACATATAGTTTATTATAAATTTGCTATAAGCTTCTCTAGCATCATTTCTGGTATTAACAAAATGAAATTTATTTACTCTTCTCAATCTGCTTTTGCATAATGATTTTTAAATCAGCAAAAGAAATTGGAGTATAATTGTTATTATCAACACCAACATCATATTGAGTAGGCATAAGATAACCTAATCTTGTAATATCTGGACTTGTTCCAGGATGCTCCTTATTTGAATGAACATGCCCAAATAATTGCCAAGATGGTTTCTCCTTATAAACGCCATCAAATGCAAGGAAAGGAAAATGATTCAAATAAATTTTTTGACCATCAACTGCAATGTTAAGTTGTGAAGTAATCATTTCAAATCCATCTAAAATATTTCCTTCACACATTAACTTATAATCATGATTTCCGTGAATCAAATAAATTTTTCCATTTAGTCTACTACGAAATTCCCAAAAACGATTAATATTTCCAAACATAAAATCGCCAAGATGAAATACAATGTCATTAGGCTTTACGACAGAATTCCATCTTTTAATCAAATCCTCATTCATTTCTTCAGCATTTGCGTAAGGACGCATAGTATACTTAATGATATTCTCATGATTAAAATGAGTATCACTAGTAAAGAACACATTGTTCTTTAATGTGTTGAACTGAAGAATATGTGTTTCACATTTAAACATAATTACTTTAAAACTTCTTTATTCTTAATACACCAATCTCTTACTTCATCCAAAATCTTTCCAAGAAGATTTTGACCCCAATTACTTTCTGAGGTTATCACTGCATCATATTCATTATATCCAATGCCCCAAATACGGTCATAATATGCAGCCTCTACAAAATGTTTACCATTATATTTAGGAGAACAAAGTTTTTCTCTTAGGTCTTTATTTTGTGTAAATTTATAGCTGATGGCCTTTTTCATATATTCATATCTTACGGTGTTCCATTTTTTGTCATCGTAATTATGAACAAGCCTACCAAGTCTACGAGCTTCTTCTGGTGAATCTGTATTTAAAATCTTTTTTGCAATAACATCATCACCAAAGAATTTGGCTTTAAACCACATGAACATCTGCTCACTTGATGAAAAATAAATTTCTTCACCAGCTACAGAATCTGGAAAGTCAAACTTTATATTACATTTCGTAAAGTTACAAAATGGATTTTCTTTCCAAAAGAATATATATTTATCAGTTATCTTCATATTTTAACTAAATAGATGAATGCCTCGATGGAAAAGAGCAATAGTATCTTTACCACAGACAGTCATTTCACTAACCTCATCTGCAAAAGCAAGAATTTGGAGTTCATCTTCTTCGATGTTTTCCCAACGCTTTCCGGTGTAAATATCTACACCATCATAAAGGACCATTTCCTTCTTATTGACCCTATCATACTTAGGATGCCAACCAATAATTTTAACGGTTGGCTCAACCATAGAATCAACAACAGAAGGCCAAAAACAAACATCACCAAGATTATACTTGTTGACATTGTTGAACTTGTGAACACCAAGAATGAAATTCCAAAACTTACTCATAATATACAATTTTTTAAAAAACCTATTTTAATATAGATAAAGTTATATAAAATTCAAAGAGTAGGAATTATTTTTTCCTACTCTTTCTCTTTATATTTCCATTGTTCAAGTAATGCATTAAATACTCCTGCTCTACCATTATAATATGAAAATAACTCCATGTCTCCTTGTTCCTTTGCTCTTTCAGCAGCAAATTTACAAGTATCTAAATGATGTTCAAGATAATCCTTTGTAAAAACAATAGTATCATCTGTTATATCAACTATACCATAAGGCAATCTACCCATGTTATTAAAATTATTTATTTATAAGTTATTGGTTCCAAAATATTTTTTGCATATTTAAGAGTTACATTGAAGCTTGTAATATTTTGTGCAGGAAGAGTGAACATTGCTTTATTCATTAGATCTTCCATAATCAATCTTAAACCTCTAGCCCCAAGTTTACTTTCTATGGCTTTATCAACAATATAATCATATACTTTATTGTCAAATGTAAGTTCAATGCCATCT
>CAMYZH010000062.1 GCA_947303785.1 uncultured Clostridium sp. | reverse complement strand
GAATTCCAGCCTTCCAAGCTGGCTATGCGGGTTCGATTCCCGCTACCTGCTCCATAAAAAATCCCATTATTATATTTTATTCTTCCAAAATCCCATAGCTTTCTCCCTCAAAGATTTCTTTATCATAAATTAAAGTCCTCCAATAGCTTAACTTATCATACTCCAGTTCTATATCTGGTTCATCTAATATTTCTATAGGTTGATATTTAAAACTAAAATTAGATTCTTCTTCAAAATCCATTATATAAGAGCTATAATTAACATCTATACCATGGTAGTTTATAGTGCCATCATAAAAACACATATAATTCATTTCCTGCAACGAACTCAAATTATTATCTATTAATGCTTTATTCAAAACTGTCGAAGAATTTTGAAATCTACTGTTTATTTCCATCAAATATACTTCATCATTACATATTAAGAAGTCAATTCCACATACACCCAGATAGCCTCTTTTTTGAAGGTCTTCTCCTATTGTTTTTGAATACTTCTTTACTTTTTCTTGTAATCCAGATTTTATTCTTTTAAAGCCTATAAAATCACACCCTTTATAAGCTAAATGATTGTATTGATTTTCAATTAACTGAATTGAACCAGGAAACACATATACTTCATTTTTTGAAATCATCAAATGAACATTTATCGATATTGATTCTTTATAATATTTAGTTACAAGGTATTCATCATCTTTACTTATTAAATTATTTTGTATATCACTACTGTATACTAAAGTGCCGCTTCCACCTGAACCTGTTTTAGCTTGAACAACAAACACATTTGCATTTTCAAATTGTTTTTGGAGATTTTGAATTATAATATCTGAGCCCTTTAAAATTAAATGTGACAAAGAAGGTACTATTTTTTTATAATATTCTCTGGTATAAATTTTATCTTCTAATTCTCCTATTAAATCTTTTTTATTTACACATATTTTGTTTGTAAGTCCATAAAAATTACGTAATGCCATAATTTGGTTATAGAACATAAATTCAGCATTGCAATCTTTAGATAAAATACTATTTATGCATTTCTTCTGATACTTAATGATTTCTTCATCATTTTTGGGAATATTAAAGTCTAAATTCCTTTTTATAATATAACTTAGTGATTTAATTGTATTATCATCTTTTTTACCTGTTACAACAATAGAATCGTTAAAAAAACCATTATCGTACTCTATTTCAGATTTTCTCATTCCAATCCAATATTTATTATTCATATTACTATTTCCTCCAATAATATTTTCTAATAAAAATTACATCTATCTCATCATCACTGAATAAAAATATTATAACATTAATATAATTATAGTTACAACAATTCTGAAATTTCTCATTCCATATTGAAAATTATATAAAATTTGTTAAAATATATATATCTATACACAAAAAAAAGGAGATTAAAAAATGATACTAGAATGTAATAATTTATGCAAAACTATCTCTAAAAAAGAAATCTTAAAAGACATTTCTTTCAATGTAGATAGTGGCGACTTACTAGGTTTTATTGGTCCAAATGGTGCTGGTAAAACCACTACAATCAAGCTTATTTTAGGCTTACAAAGTATTACTTCTGGAACAGTTAAAATCAATGGTTTTGATGTTCAAAAAGATTTTGAAAAAGCAATACAAAAAGTAGGTACAATAGTAGAAAATCCAGATTTATATATGTATATGACTGGATATCAAAACTTAAAACTCATTTCAAGAATGTATAAAGGCATTAATGAAGAGCGCATCCAAGAAGTAATAAAACTTGTTAATTTAGAAAACAGAATAAATGATAAAGTTTCTAAATATTCTCTTGGAATGAGACAACGCCTTGGAATTGCACAAGCAATACTTCACAAGCCAAACCTATTAATACTTGATGAACCTACAAATGGCCTTGACCCTGAAGGAATTAAACAATTAAGAATTCTACTTACAGAATTAGCCCAAAAAGAAAACATGGCTATACTTATTTC
Source organism: uncultured Clostridium sp. (assembly GCA_947303785.1). GTDB lineage: Bacteria > Bacillota > Clostridia > TANB77 > CAG-508 > UMGS1994. The sequence goes on along the minus strand of CAMYZH010000062.1, from coordinate 4,544 downwards.
AAGCCACAATTTATCTGAACTTGAAAGTTTCTGCAATAAAATTGTAATTATACAAAATGGTAAAATACTTGAATCATCAAATATTGAAGATATGAAACACAAAAAAGTTGATGGAAAATTATCATATTCTATAGAAGTAGATTCATGTAAAGATATAGAAAAAATTCTAGAAAATGTAGATAAAAAAGATGATACTAACTTTATTATTAAAGCAACTAAAGATGAAATCCCTGATATTATTAATAAATTAGTGAGTGCAAATTATAAAATATATAAAGTATGTGAAGACCAAACAACTCTTGAAGATGCATTCTTAGAAAAGACTGGAGGTAATATAATTGAATAGTTTAATAAAAAATGAATTATCGAAAATATTTCATAAAAAAGCATTATACATAGTTTTAATAATAACAATTGCATTTATTTTTTTAAATTGTATTTTAGATAAAGTATTTTCAAATATAGATACAATTTTAGGGCCAAATGAAACCTCTCTTCAGCAAGCAATTGACAGTTTAGATAAAAATAAAGCATCAGATAAAGATGCCTATTATTCTCTATCTGCAGATTTAGAATCACTAAAATTATCAAAAAAGTACAAAAAGAATTCTTGGCAAAGATATATAATAAATGAAAGAGCTTATGAAATAATTGAACCAATGTTGCGTTCTGAAGGAACAGATGAATATGAACTAAATAAACAACAATATGATAATTTTATAAAAAAACTAGACAGTGGTGATTGGAAAGTATTTGCAAATGAAGATTTAAACTCTATAAATTCTGAAATAAAAATATATGAATCAATGTCTGAAGAAGAAAAGCAAGAACATCTTGATTATATAGAAGGTTTAATGGATCAGAAAAAAGCATTAGAAGCAAGACTTGAAAAAAATATTCCATATGGAGATACTTCATTAAATAGAATTATAGATTCATATGCCGGATCTAGTTCATCATTAAGAGATTTAGAGAAAAAAGATAAACTAAATCAATTATCATATCAAGAAAAAGTAGACTTACAAAATGCAAAAGGTGCTCATGCTATATATGATTATTCTCTAAATCATAAAATAGATGATAGATATGATTTAGCAGAATTTGAATTGAATAAACAAGTTGCTTTAGCTTCAAAAGCTGACCAATACACAGTTTTATCGCACGAACAATATGATTTGTTTATTATAATTGCAATTGTAATTATAGCAGGAACAATTGTTAGTGAAGAATCAAATAAAGGAACCATAAAACTATTATTAGTAAGGCCATATAAAAGGACAAAAATATTACTTGCTAAATTTATTTCTTGCTTAATAGTATTAGGAATTGTAAGTTTGGTAATTCCTATCTTGCAATTTATGATTGGAGGTATATTCTTTGGATTTAATAACTATGTAGGAAATATAATTATCTACAATTTCAATACAGGAACTGTACAAGGAATAAACTCGTTTGTTTTCTTAATAATATCTTGGCTTTCTGTATTACCAGAATATTTACTACTTCTAACATTAGCATTTGCTTTAAGTACAATATTTAATAGCTCAGCATTAGCAATAGCTATCTCACTACTTGGATCTATGGTAGCTGGAATAATTAATGGACTTGCTGTTTCATTTAAACAAGCAGAATTTTTAAAATTTTTTGTTACACCAAATTGGAACTTAAGTGGAAGATTGTTTGGAAAACTACCTCAACTAGAGGGAATGACCATTCCATTTTCTATATGTATTTGTGCAATATATTTTATTGTTTTGATAATACTATCATTCCAAGTATTTAAAAAACGTGATATTAAAAATGTATAAAGTTTAAGAGCCTATTTTCATTTTTTTAATAGGCTCTTACTTTTTTTAAAAACCAATTATATAATTATATGTTTCAATAGCATAATTATCAGTCATTCCAGAAATATAATAAATAATCGCCTTATAATAATCTTTTTCATTACTAATATCAAAAATTACATCATTTTTATTTTTTTCATTTCTTTCCCTATTCCAATACTCTTTAAGCCATTCTTCAAACTCTTCTATTACTGTTGGATACATTTTAAAAGCTCTCTGCCTATCTATAAATGATAGTTTTAGTACTTCATATATTTGACTCAATACAATCTTAAAATATTCAGCAGATGGCTTAATTCTATCAGACAAATAAATATTCTGATAATTAAATTTCTTTATCCCATTTGCCATCTCAAACATTTTATCTGAAAAACATAACCCTTTTTCTAAATTTGAATTTTCACATAAATCAGTAATTAAATCATTTATAATTACCGTATTATTAATAACATCTGTATTTGAATCTAACTTTAAAACTTCATATAAATCAAATAATTTTTCATCTAAAATTCCAACACTAATAGCGTCCTCTATATCTCTTCCCAAATAAGAAATCTTATCAGCTATTTTTACTACACAGCCTTCCCAAGTATATGGAGCAAATTGATTTGGGTATTGATAATCTTTCAAGTCAACACACTCTTCCCTTGGCTTTAAACAATTTTCATCTATTTCCCCACAATGTGAAATAATTCCATCTCTTACAGCATATGACAAATTTAAGTTTTGTTTATTTTTCATATTATCTTCTAATAATTCTATTTTATCTACCATCTCTAATCCATTTTTTTCATGCCAAAACTTTTCACCTATGTCATTCATGCTAATTAAAGACAAAATTCTCTCTCCCTCATGTCCAAATGGACTATGTCCAATATCATGTGCAATCGCAATAGCTCTAGTGAGTTCTTGATTAAGTCCTAAGTTTTTTGCTATTGTATGACTAATCGATTCCACATGGGCAACATGTTCTATTCTTGTACAAATGTGATCATTTCCTGGTGAAAAGAAAACTTGAGTTTTATGTTTTAACCTGCGGTAAGCATTACAGTGAATAATTCTCGTATAATCTCTTTCAAAATCAGACCTTAAATCATTTCTTCTTCTGTATATTTCTTTTTCTCTTTTTATCATATTTTCCCATTTATAGTTATTACTGTCTGCTCTTACACTTGTAAAAGAATTAATCATATAATTATACTCCTTTTCATGAATTCTTTTTTCTTCTATTATTTACATTTAAATTATAACAGATAATATAGTTTGCTAGCAATATAAAAAACTCATATCTAAACTGATAAGTTATAGATATGAGTTTTTTATTTCTATCAGCAAAATTACGTTTGCAAAATTGCCATTTTCTATATTTATTAAAAACAAACTACTTAAACATATTTTTTATTTTATCTATAATTTTAGTAAAAAAACCTTTTTTCTTTATTTGTCTAGGTACACTAGATTCGTTTTTATCTATTATATTTTCCTTTTTTTCATTTTTAAAAATATCATCAACATTATATTTTTTACTTTTTTCTTTTTCTATAATTTGCATTTGGATATTTTCTTCTTGTAATATTTGTTTTTTTACTTCATCACTTACAAAATAATCTCTATACAATACAGATAATATTACCTTAGTTTCATAAAGCATTTTTTGATTTTCAAATGTATCAAACTCTGTCACATTATATTGATAATCTTTTTTTGATTCTTTTCGAAAAAAATCTATAATCTCTTTAGGTATATTACTTAAATACTCTTCTGAAATGTAATTTAATATTTCTAATACTTCAGTATATGCTTTGGGTAATAATTCTTGATTAATCACTTTTTCCACCTCTCAAAAAATCCATTGCTTTTTGTATTGCACTTCTAAAATGTCTTGACATTACGTCTTTATCTTCTGGACTAACATTTCGTGTAGCAATTCCCACTTTGTCAATCGGAATTTGTTGCGTCCCTCCATTCAAGCTGTCGCTATATTGTTGAAAAATTTTCTTCCTTTTTTTTGAATATTCTGCAGTCATTCTGTCCCATTCTTTCTGGTCAAATCTATATGAATTATCCTGTATTCTTGCTTCATTACAAACTACAACACATGTTATATCATCTGTAATTGTTGGCTCTCCGTTTATTGAACGTAACATATCTCCTGAAGCGTTATAAAAATCTTGTTCTGTATTGCGTTTTCCTTTAAGCGCTGACTCTATAAATGGCCAATATATTCTATATTCTTCAAATTTATCTTTTACAAAAAAATTTAAAACTCCATCTGTTGCCATTACAAAACCATCTACGCCCTCCACTTTTGCAACCTGATACATGTTTTCTCCAGCTTGAAGAGGATAAAGACTATTAGAATCTTCTCCTTTATGACTTGCCGTAACCAAATATAATTTTCCTTCTCTAGTTAGTACAACAATTCCATCATCTCCAATATGTCCAAAATATAAATTATCTCCATCATATATAGCTGTTGTTAATGTAGACTGATATGAATATTCAAGTTGCCCATTAGCAACTGCTTCTCTATTAACTGCTTCACGTGCCATTCTCATAGCTTTTCTTATATGATCTCCAATTTCTTTATCTTTCATATATCTTATGTCTGATGCCTTAAAAACACCAGTTAAGTATTCTGTTGCAACCCTTGTAGCTATAGATGAACCATAATGTGATAACGCGCAAGAACCTACT
>CAMYZH010000061.1 GCA_947303785.1 uncultured Clostridium sp. | reverse complement strand
TATATATTTTCGGGAGTTCTTGTCCCTCTGTATCATGTCTTCAACTTCTGCTTCTCTCTCTTCTACCGGCTTTTTTATTCTTTCTTTGTCCTGTCTGTTTAACTCTTCTTCTATCGCGTCCTTCTGTTCTTCAAGATTTTGGGGCTCATCTATTTCAACTTCTTTTAATTCTTCTTGAATTTTTTGTTTTGCTTCATCAGGTGTAAAAACTCCCCAAAGCTTATTAAATGTATTCATATTAAAAGGAAGATTATATACTTCATCTTTATATCTTGCTATTGGAGAATTTGTATATCTATTAAATGTTGCAAAATTATTAATATAATCCCAAACTATTTTATTACTTGTGTGAAAAATGTGAGCTCCATATTTATGAACATTAATATCTTCAACTTTTTCTGTATATATATTTCCAGCAATATGACTTCTTTTATCTATTACTAAACATTTCTTTCCTGCTTTAGTAGCTTCAAATGCGAATATCGCGCCATATAAGCCAGCCCCTACTATTAAATAATCATATTCCATTTTTACCTCCAAAATTCTACATCTTTTTTCTTTTTGCATTATATCCTAAAAATTATATTATGGCAAATATATTTTTATCCTTTATAAAACACATTAATCATAAACCTGTTTAGAGGATAATTAATTTCTTTTATATCATTAATTACCTTCTCAACATCATAATTTACATTTAATTGTTCATAATCTGCCTTTCCATCTTCAATAGTCAAAATTCCCGCACATGCACAACCAGTATTAACAGGGCATCCCACACTTCCAGGATTTATAAATAATCTTTCACCATCTCTATATAAACTGCTATTATGTGTATGTCCAAAAAGATATACATCAGCATCTTTTATATCAAACATATCCTTAAGCTGTTCCATTGTTGGTTTATTATAAAATTTCTTAAACTTGTCTTTTTTATCCATAGGATAATGTTCAAGAACTATTTTTTTTTCTTCAACCTCTATAACATCTCTAATTGGTAAGCTTTTTATAAACTCTTTTTGCTCAGGTGTTAACCAACTGTGATTCCATCTATGAGTATCTTTCTCTTCTTCAGTCAATAGTCTTTCATTAGGTTCATTATGATTTCTCTCAGGAATTCCTTTTAATATATAATTTTCATGATTTCCCCTTATATATTCTAAAAACATGTTTTTTCTTTCAAGCAAAAAATCCATACATTGTTTTGGAAATGGCCCTATTCCTATTGTATCTCCTAAACATATTAATTTATCTATTTTTCTTTTTTCAAATTCATCAAAAACTGCTTTTAGTGCATCAATATTGCTATGTGTATCTGATATAATTCCTATTTTCATTTTTTACTCCTGTATTTATCATTTATATATTTGTATCACTTTATTGAATGTTTTTCAAGTTCTTATAATGACTAATGTAGAACTTTAAAACTTATAAATATCGAACTGATTTACAGTAATTTTCTCTTTTAGTTCAACATCATAGTCAAACTTCTCATCTTTAGGAACAATAACTATAACTCCCTCTTTAACTTCATCAGGTAAATAAAAATGATATCTTCCAAAAGACTTAATATTATCAAAAATTCCACCATCTTCGAAGTATTGAACACTTTCCAAATACTCATATACATCAGTTTCATTATAAAACATAAAATAAATAAAAGGCTCTTTAAATGAATATTTACAATAAATTTCAGAATTTTCCTGTCTTTCACAATAATCTGCAACATCTTTAATTCCAGACTCAAAAGTAAAATAATTATTATAATCTTTATTTTTATATACCCACACAAAATTTGCAAACATGTAAATATAAATAATAACAATGCAAGGAATCATAGTTTTATATTTTTCAAAAACTTCATATAAACCAAGCGAAATATAATAAATACATGGAATCATCAAAATATTAAGTCTATTAATATTAACTAAACAAACTGCTGACAATACTAAACTTGAAATCATCCATATATTAATAATAGAATTAAACTTATTATCTTTATATTTTTTTATACTCAAATGAATTCCATATAAAAAGAAAATAATACTAATTAGATAAAACATTCCATAACCAGAAATTGCATTCCACTCTAAGCCATCATCTTGAAGTATTATAAGTTTTATAGTATCTAGAAAATTATTAAAACAATTCAAAACAACATTTCCTGAAAAAATTGTTGTTACAGCTTCTTGTCTGTTTGCAACAAGTTTAGGAATTGTAATTCCAAATATTTTAAATTGCTCCAAATTAAAAGTATTAACTGCAATGTATAAAATTATTGGAATACATAAAACAAACATAATTGCTAAATAAATAATAGCCCATTTTTTTGTAATCTCTTTTTTATGTATCAAATATGCAATCAGGCCAAGTACAAAAATTGGCAAAAATAAATAACTTGTACCATATGAATAACTTGAAATTGCTAAAACCACAAAAGCTAATATCTGAAAACTTTTCTTGTTTTGTTTTAAGCCTAATATTAAAAATAAAGTTGAAGTCAATACTAAATCAGGAAATAAATTACACTCCATTCCCCATCTACTTTTCATTATATGCCAAGGACATATTGCAAAGAAAAAAGTTCCAACTAAAGCTATTTTTTTATTCTCGAAAACTTGCTTTAATAAATAGTAAAAAACATAAAGTGAAATTATTCCAACTAGCGCCATTGGTAATCTTATTCCATATTCAGTAAGTCCTGTAATAGCCAAAATTGGAATCATTAAATATGAATAAAGAACACTTTGACCGCTTCCCCATGCATATAAATAAACAGGATATGAATTTCCTCCTCTATCTATTCCATTTTTCACAAGAGAATATCCATCATATCCACTTGAAGCTTCATCTACATTAAGAGCATTCGGAATTTTTCCAATTGCAACAAGTCTTACTAAACTTCCTATTATCAGTACAAAAACAAATATTAATTCTTCTTTATATTCAATTATAAATTCCTTTATATTTTTCTTTTCTTGAATTGCTTTTTTTATCGGTTTTATCAAAACTGAAAAAGGTAAAATAACACAAAACAAAACTATAATTAATATTTCCAAAATATTGCTCCTAATATTTTATTTTTTAAATACTCTTGGTACTCTTTCAGAAATTACTGACATAATTTCATAATTTATTGTTTCACATTTATCAGCAATTTCTTCTAATGTAATTAGATCATTATCCCAAATATATACTTCATCACCAACTTTTACATCTGGAATATCTGTTACATCAACCATAAAACTATCCATACAAATAGTTCCTACCATAGGAGCTTTAACTCCATTAATCACTACTTCTCCCTTATTTATAAGATTTCTTCTGATTCCATCTGCATATCCAATTGGAATAGTAGCTATTTTTGAATTTCTGTCTGTTATAAATTTTCTACTATAACTAATTGAAGTTCCAGGTTCTACATCTTTTAAAAATGTAATTTTTGATTTTATTTTACATACTGGCTTTAAATCAATCATTTCATATGTTGTATCAAATGAAGGATATCCATATAAAATAATTCCAGCTCTTACTAAATTGTATTTATGGTGTTTAAATCTTAAAATTCCATTTGATGCAGAGCTATGAACATATTTTAGCTTTCCAAAAATCATTTCTGCTTTTTTTACACACTCATCGAATTTTGAAAATTGTTCTTCTGTATATTCATCATCAAAGTCTGCTGAAGATAAATGTGTATAAATACCTTCAACTTTTAAGTTTTTATATGATTTAATTATATTTGAAAATTCTTCTAACTGGTAATTTTGAATTCCTGTACGTCCCATCCCTGTATCAATTTCAATATGAATAGTTGCTTCTTTTTCACTTTCTCCTAGTTTTCTGGTAAAGTTAAAATCACTTACTCCTACTGTAATTCTGTTTTCTAAAATCTCATCAATTTCAGTTACATCTGGTTGATTTAATACAAAAATCTCTTTTTCATATCCTTGTTTTCTTAGTTTTACCGCTTCTGATACAAGTGCTACTGCAACTATATCAAATTGATTGATAACTTCATTTAATCTATTAATCTGTGTACCATAACATTCTGCCTTTATTACAGGCATTACCTTTATATCATCTCCTACATATTTTTGAATTTGCTCTAAATTATATTTAAATGCACTTAAATCGACTTCCATTTGTGATGGTCTCATAAAAAAACTCCTTTCAAATAAAAAAATTATAATTTGTTACTATTATTAAATTTTAACAATTGCTCTAAATATGGCCTTTTAGGATTTTTTAATTTTTCTAATTCATCTATGCAATTAGTTTTATGCAAAAAATGTAATTTTCTTATTTCTATATAATGATTGTCTTTCAATAAACTCTCATAATAGTTATTAAAGTGTTTTTCCAATTCATCTTTATCTATTTTTAATTTTGCTTTAGCAAAAACTTCTACTTCAGGTTGAAATCCTTCTTCCGCATTATAGAAGCCATTTAGAGCATATTCTTTAACAAGTTTTTCATCGTTTAAATCAATATTTACTTCTTCTTTTAGTTCTCTTATTATAGTTTTTAAACAATCTATGTGTCCTTCTTCAATGTCACTTTTATCAATATTTCCACCTGGCATTTGTATCATTGTTGGATTTGGTGTGCTTTTATCTAGCTCTCCTAAAACATAATAATTATCATTTGTTTCAAATAATGCGCCAGCTGTCAAAACTCTGCATTCATATTCTTTTGGAAGGCCTATTTTTTCTTGATATAAATAGTGAGAATATGTTGTTTTTCTACAACTTAATGTTATGTAATTATCTTCGATTTTTATATCTTCTACACAAGCTATGTCTCCATTCCAAAGTGTATGGCTTTCTTTAACTATTTCTGACCACTTTTCATCAATCTTGTTTTGAATTTCTGGAGGCAATATTGGGTATTCATCCGAATATGTAATTACTAGCTTTTTATTATCTAAATTTAAAAACATTACTTAATATTCTCCCAAGTTTTTCTTTTAATAAATAAAACATTTTTTATGTATATCTTACAATTTTATTATTTTAACTATTATATTCTAATAATGGCTTTAAGTATGATCTTTTTGGATTAGTTAGACTTTCAAATTCTTCTTTCCAGTTATCTTTATGTAGAAAATGTAATTTTTTAATTTCTAGTTCACCTTTATTATTTAATAGCCATTCATAATAATTATTAAAGTAGATTTCCATTTCATATTTACTCATATTTACTCTTACTTTGGCAAATACTTGAACACCTGGCTGAATACCTTCATCTGCATAATAAAAGCCATTTAGCTTATATTCTTTTACAAGTTTTTTATCATTTAAATCAATATTTACCTCTTCTTTTGTTTCTCTTATTATAGTTTTTAAACAATTTATTTTTCCATCTTCAATATCTTTTTTGTCTATATTTCCTCCAGGTACTTGTAACATTGTTGGATATGATGTATTTATATCTAATTCTACTATTACAAAATAACCATCATTTGTTTCCAATAAAGAACCTGCGCTTATGTTTCTACATTCGTATTCTTTTGGAAGTCCTATTCTTTCTTGATAAAGATAATGCGAATAAATACTTTTTTTACATATTATTTCAATATTATTTTCTTCAATTTTTACACTGCTTACGCAAGCAATATCTCCATTCCAAAGTGTTGGATTTTCTTTGATTATTTTCTCCCAGTTAGAATCGATTTTATTTTTTATTTCTTTTGGAAATTCTATCTCTTCATCTAAATATTTTACTTCTATTTTCTTATTTTCTATATCTAAAAACATTTTTATTTTACCTTCTTCTGTCTAAGTTTACTTTATTAATTATTCTCTATTCTCTTTTTCTGTAATTAATTGCCTAACCATTATAGATTACATAACTATAATAAATGACAAATATCATTAAAAATATAATTCCTTCTGATTTGCTTATTTTTCTGTCTTTTAAAGAAAAGATAAATACTAATAATGCACTCATTATCATAACAATCAAATCAATATAATTAATTGTTATTCTGTTAATTCCACCAAATATTGCTATTGGAATACCTATAACCATACCAATATTAAATATATTACTTCCTACTACATTTCCTATTGCTATGTCATACTCTCCTTTTCTTGTCGCAGTTATTGATGTAACAAGTTCTGGAAGAGATGTTCCTAATGCTATGATAGTTAATGCAATCATTTTTTCACTAACTCCAATTATTTTTGCAATTGATGATGCATTATCTACAACTAAATTACTTCCTAATACTATTGATACAATTCCTATTACTGTAAATAAAAGTGCTTTTTTCAAAGACATATATTTTTCTTCTTGGTCAACTTCTATCTTATTTCTGGCCATTTTTATTAAATAATAAACAAATACCAAAAAGAATAGTAAAATTATTATTCCATCACTTCTTGTAAAAACATTCACTTTTGTATTTATATCATCAAAGATTTTATCTGACAATAAAACAGCAAAAATAGTGGTCATAAGCAATGTAATTGGAAGCTCTTTTTTTACTGTACTATCTTTAACATTTAATGAATGAAACATTGCAGATACTCCAAGTATTAATACTATATTCAAAATATTACTTCCTATAACATTTCCAAGTACCATATCTCCACTACCATTTAATAGTGATTTAACACTAACTGCAAATTCGGGTGCACTTGTTCCAAATGCTACTATTGTT
>CAMYZH010000060.1 GCA_947303785.1 uncultured Clostridium sp. | reverse complement strand
CAACAAGAGTGGAGCAGAAGTAATAATAGCAATAGGAACAGGAGATAGCACATATATAGCAATAACAGCAGTAGTTATGGCAATCTTGATAGGAGCAGGGGTTGTGGTTTGGAAACGTGTCAAACGGGACGGAGGATTTTGACATACCTCAAAAATAGATAGTGTCAAATGGGACGGTTCTAAATGACTCACCTTACTTCGCAAATGCGCTCAAGTAAATAAAAAATTAATGCTATAAATCAATAGTCAAAAGGTAAAGAAGGCTAGATGTCGAAAAATGTCGAATGATTCTACTTGAAATTATAGAAAAAACATGATAAGTTAGTAAAAGATTAAATCAAATAGGGGGCAATACAAAAAAAGTATTGTTCCCTATTTTTTTATTGAAATCACAACAAAAACACTTAGTATCACAATTAAGGATACCTAAGTAATACTAATAACAGATTTTGAAATAGAAAACTTAAAAGATGTGCCAGCGCTAAGTAAATGGCAACTACGAGAAGAAACGAACAGAGCCAAAATATTGACAGAAAAATTAGAATTATATATAATCCAATTACCAAGAAAAGGAAATATCAAAAATAAAGAATTAAAAGAATGGTTAAGCTTTATAGAAAATCCAAAAGATATGGAGGTAATTGAAGCAATGAAAAAAATAGAAGAATTAAAAGAAGCAGGAGAGAAACTAAACAAAATAAGTGAAGATGAAAAAATGCAGAGAATAGCGGAACTAAGAGAAAAGGCAATAATGGATGAAAAAGCGATATATGTAAGAGGAGTAGATGTAGGAAAAGAAGAAGGAATGCAGCAAGGAATACAGCAAGGAAAAGAACAAGGTCAAAAAGAAAAACAAATAGAAATAGCTAAAAAAATGTTAGAAGAAAATGAAAGTATAGAAAAAATAATGATATATACAGGCTTATCAGAGAAAGAGATAAAGAAAATCAATAGTTAGTAGTAAAGTAAATCAAATATGGGACAATACAAAAAGAAATTTTTTATCATTAATAAACTATGGGAAGAACCGAATGGGACCAAATATTGACAGAAAAACTAGAATTCTATATAATCCAATTACCATGGGAATATTAAAAAGAAAGGGTAAGTTTTTGAAGAAGCCTAAAGATATGACGGAAATAAAGCAATTAAAAAACAAAAATTAAAGAGAAAAACAAAAAAATTATAGAACACTGTAAAATCAGATTTAAAACTGTAATTTTAATTAATTTAAATTGTCAAAAAGTGAAAAAGTATTAATAATATTTGCTACTTCAAAAAGTTGTGTAACCCGCCTGTAAGAAGGAAGATAGGCTAAAGCGGAGGATAAAGCAATTGAATATCACAAATAAAATCAAAATTTGTATATTTTTTAGTATTTGTATAATATGTGTTTTTTTAACAATTTTTTTGGGTAAAAAAATTTGGACTTGGCATAAAGACAATAATTATAATGAGAAATTAATGAACAAAATCAATCAAATTGAAACCATGAAAACAGACGATAATCCTATTAATATAGAGGGTTTGACTGACATTAATACTGATGCCGTTGGATGGATTAAAGTAGAAAACACCAATATTGATTATCCATTAGTTCAAACTTCTAATAATGATTTTTATCTAAAACATTCTTTTGATAAAAGTGAAAATGGTGCGGGGTGGATTTTTGTAGATTACAGAAATAAGCTAAATCATAATGACAAAAATATAGTAATATATGGCCATAACAGAAGGGATGGAAGCATGTTTGGAACTTTAAAAGAAGCTCTTTCAAAAGAAACAAAAATTGAACTCGTTCTTGGAAAAGAAATTCAAAAATATGAAGTCTTTTCGGTCTATACAATTGAAAAAGAAGACTATTATTTGTCTACAAGGTTTGATGATAATGAAGAATTTGAACATTATTTAAATACCATAAAAGGAAGAAGTATTAAACCACTAAATGTAGATGTTACAGCTGAAGACACAATATTAACACTATCAACATGTGCAAATAACAATGATTATAGAGTAGTTGTGCATGCAAAGAAAATTAATGTATAACTACATATTATAAAGATTTTAGTGTAATTATAATGACAAACATTTGTAATTAAAATAAAAAAAAACGAAATAAGGGCTATAGCCGTAATTATAAAATGGCTATAGCCCTTATTTTATAAAAAGTTAGAATTGACAAAGGGTTTTCTTCTGATAGTATAAAATTGCAAAATAATAAGAAAGAAGTGAGTTTCAAATTAAAGCAAATATAAAATTTTTAAAAATATTTGGTGACATAGTCCTTTTTTTAGAAATTATTTTAGTGATTATATTTCTATTTCCAAAAATATTAGGATATAAAACATTTGTCGTAACAAGTGGAAGTATGGAGCCATTATATCCAGTTGGTTCATTATTATATGTAAAAAAAACAGATACTGATGAAATAAAAGTTGGTGATGCAATTACATTTTATATGGATGAAGAAAGAAAAATTATAGCAACACATCAAGTATATGAAATTGATAAAGAAAACAAAGAATTTAAAACACAAGGAATTAATAATAAAGATGAAGAAGGAAACATAATACATGATGCAAATCCAGTAAAATTTTCTCAAGTAATTGGAAAACCGGAAAAAAGTATAAAAAAATTGGGGTATATTAATAGGATAATTACGACACCACCATGGATATATTTAATACTATTGTTTACTATTTTTATTATTTTAATAAATTCATTTTTAGAAAAATTAGTAAGGAGGTAGATTATGAGAAGAGCAAAGAGAAGAAATAGTAAAAAAGTTATTGCAGCTATTGCTATTGTAGTAGTATTAGCATTATTAGCAACAGCTGGAACAATTGCCTGGTTAACAAAAACTAGTACAATAACAAACACATTCACAGTTGGATCATTTACAGTACCAACAACTGATCCTACTGACCCAAGCAAAACAGTTGACCTTGAAGGAAACATTTGTGAACCAAATTGGGATAAAAAAGCAGATCACAAATTATTGCCAGGAAACGAATATGCTAAAGATCCTTATGTTGGAATAGGAGCTGGTAGTGAAGATGCTGTTGTATATGTAAAAGTTGAAAATAATATTCCAAACAATGCGTATTTTACACTTAATTCAGGATGGGTAGCTGTTGATGGATATGCAACAGCAGTTACTGGAGATGGAATTCCTGCCAATACATATAAGAGCGGAATATTTAAATACACTGAAGAATTAACAGCAAGTGCTACAGCTGATGTTTGGACAGAATCTCCATTATTCAGCAAAATTGTAACTTCAGCAGACGCAAACGCAGATGATTTTGTACCAGCAACAGGAGAACCTACAGTTGTAGTAAAAGCATTTTTACATCAGGCAAAAGATAGTAGTGGAAATTCAATTAGTGCATCTAAAATTGAATCTACTGCAATATCAACACTTTCAGGAAACTAAAATATAAGTTTTTAGCTATAGTTTAGCAAGGAGATTAAAAATGAAACAAAAACTTAAATTAAGTAAAAAAAATATATTAATAATATTGCTATTGATAGTTATAGCATTATGTTCAATAAGAGGAATAATTGCATTTATAACTAGGAGTACTATAGCTAAAAACATTATTACTTTCGGAAATTTAAAAATGCAACTTATAGAAACAACCATTGATGAAAACAAAGAAGAGATAGAAGTTGATTTGAATGATGAAATAAACATCCTTGAAAATTCAAAATTAAGTAGATTAGTAAAAGTTAAAAATTTAGGTAACCATGATTTTTTTGTAAGAATTTCTATGAATATGATAGGCAAAGAAAAGAATGGAGAGAAATTCGATGCAAATAAATTTGTTTTATACAACCTAAATAAAACAGATTGGATTTATGAAAATGGATGGTATTATTATAAAAAAATAGTAAAACCAAATGAAATAACAAGTAATTTAATAACAGAAATTGATTTTGACATAAATAATATTAGTGAAAAATATCCAAGTAGTGTATTTAAATTAGATATTAAAGCAGAGGCTGTCCAAGCAGAAAACAATGCAGAAAATGTATTAGAAGTTTTAGGTTGGCCTTCAGAAAAATAGAGGGAGTAAATATGAAGTCAAAAAAAGCTATTAAGTTAATAATATTAATAGTTGCGATTGCCTTGTTTGTACTTATAGTAACAAAATCAAGGGCTGATGCACCGATATATGAAATTAGTAATTTTGACCAATTAGTAGAAGCTGTTAGGATGAGCAAGCTAAAAGAAAATCAGAATTATACTTTTTTATTAACAGATAATATAGAAATAACAGAAGAACAACAAGCCAGCTTGATTAATTCTGATGTTAAAGGAATTTCATTCGGAAGCACAGATAATCCATTTACAGGAACTTTTGATGGACAAGGGCATTATATTGCAAATTTAAAATATGATTCAGAAGTTTTTACCCCTGCTGCTGATACAGGATTGTTTGCAGCTACGGCTGATGGAGCAGTTATAAAAAATCTAATTATTAAAAATGCAGATATAGAATCAGACTATAGGGGCGGAATTATTGTTGGATATGCAGAGGGAACAAGATTTGAAAATATAGTAGTAAAAGATAGCCACCTTTTTGTTTCAGCAATCAATAATGTAGTAACACTAATAACTGATGGCGGAATCAGAGGAGGTGCAATTGTAGGAGAAGCTCATAATTGCGTACTATATAATTGTGAATCAGAAGGTACTAGAATTAATACCAATAACACATCAGCAGTTGCAGCTTTAGCTGGAAAAGGGTTATATTTAGGAGGTTTAATAGGAACTTCGTATTATACAGATATTGAGTATTCAAGAGTAATTGGAGGAATTGTTAAAAATTATTATGATGTTGCAGTTGGGGCAGTTGGTGGTAATGTTTTATATGTAGGTGGAATAGTTGGAAAAATGCTAGATAATTCAAGGGTAATAGATAGTTATTCAACTGCTGAATTGAATTATTATTGTGCTACATATGTTTCTGTTGGAGCAGGAAATGTCGGGCATATTGGAGGAATAGCTGGTTCTATGGAGGATCAAACAAATGAAATTATTAGATGCCATTATGCCGGAAAAGCTACTTCAAGACAATATAATGCAGTTTTAGTTATTCCAATTATTCAAGATAATGTTAATGTATCAGGAATAGTTGATGATTATGAGGGTGGAGCAGTTGTAAATACATATTTTAAACCTAGTGCAAATCCTGGTGTAAATATGAAGGTTTTAGGAAATACAAGTTCAACATCTTCATATGGACCATTGAGTGAAGAAAGATACATAGATAAAAATTATTGGGAAAATCAAAATTATGATTTTCAAGGACATATAAATAGACAA
Organism: uncultured Clostridium sp.; assembly: GCA_947303785.1. GTDB lineage: Bacteria > Bacillota > Clostridia > TANB77 > CAG-508 > UMGS1994. The sequence goes on along the minus strand of CAMYZH010000060.1, from coordinate 2,211 downwards.
ACTTCATATAGCCAAAATCATTCTAATAAGTGGGTTATAGATTATAATACCAATATGCCTGTACATGGAATGTCTATAGCTGCTGCAATTGATTTTACAGATGCAGGTGAGGTTACAATAAAAAATTCAGAATTGGTAAATACTGATGTATCAACTAGTAAAGCTACTACGTTTGCTATTCAAGGGTTGAAAGCACATGAAAGTACAACATCTATCACCGCAACAGAAAATGATGGATATAGGTTTGTATCATGGTATAAAGTACCAAATGTAACTATATCAGCAGCAGACAGTGAACATAATTATTATGATGAAATATTTAGTCAATATCCAGTATATTCAAATGAAAAAGAATTAAGAGATGCATATATTGAAGATAATGATTTATTTGTTGCATATTATCAGACCAAAATTACATTCCATGATATTAATGGAAAATTTGTAGATCCTGCGACAAATGATTCTAGAGATGAATCTGGAGAAAATGATTGGTATGATTTTAATTCTGAAATACCAATAGTAAATCCAAATGAAAAGCCTTCAAGCCCAACAGCAAGATTGGTAGGATGGACTACAACTAAGTCAAGCGAATCAGGTGGAGGTTATAGTAGTATTACATCTTCAGAATTAATATCATTAAAAAATAGTGGAACATATTATGAAACCGATGATAAAATAACGAAGTCATTAGATTTATATCCTGTATATATGGATTTAATTTCTAATATAACTACAGTCTTTGAAGGAAATGAACAAGATTCAATTAATGATATTTCTCAAAGGGCAGGTGTTCGGAATTACAACAGTTAGAATGAATCAAAATGATGAAGTAATCATAAATGTTAAAGGAACTGAGGAAAATGGAACATTTCCAGAAGGATACAGATTTTTAGGTTGGTATAATGATGATGGGATAAGAATTTCAAATGATCAGGAATATACTTTACAAGGAGTAGATTTATCTTTAGAACATACATATACAGCAAGGTTTGAATATAGTGTCGAATATTATACAAAGTCTTTTATTCAAAATAATGGTAATGGATTTACAACGAGCCAATTATATAAAACTAAATGGCAAAGATATAATACTGAATTTGACAATATTCAGGGGCCAGCATATTTTAGAGAAATGATTACACACTGGGGAACTGAGCATGTAAATCATGGAAAAACAGATAATAATGCAGATTCATATAATGCTAATATAGTAGCTCCTATAAAAGTTTATTCACATAATTATAATAATCCTTCAGGAAACTTAACTGGATATTCTGTTTCTATGAGTATGGATTTTCCAGGAGCTGGGCAAATAACAGATGAAAATTCTGGATCAGGTACTAGTGCTAAATTTAGATTTGATTCTGCAAGTCAAAGATATCATTTATTATTCTGGACTTTAGAACGAAATGATAATAATGCATGGTCAATTTCAGAAAACGCATGGACATATTCTGAAAATCCAATGAATACAAAAACATTAGATAATTTGATTTCATATAATGGAATGGCAATTGTTACAACAGATATTAATTTTTATAAAAAGGATAATGAAATAATTACAGTTACAAGAAGATATGAAGATAATGTATTAATGGAAGCAGACTCAACATATACATACAAATATCCATTCTTTTACACTACAAGAGATGTAAATACTTCAACATATGATGGAAATACTATTATTAATACAGTAATAAGACAAGCATCTCCATTGAGTAGTCAAATGGATGTTACAGGATATGTATTTTTAGGGTGGATATCATCTTTAGATGTTGAAAAAAACGGTAATGAGTGGAATTATATATATGATGTTGATGGTGATGATTATTGTACTTCAGATATTTCTAAAGTTAAACCTTATTTAGTAGATACAGATGAACTAGTATATGAAACTGCCGATTTTTATCCAGTTTATGCAAAATGGAATATTTCTACTACTACAAATATAAAAAATATAGGACAATCATATAACATGCCAGATAATCCAGCTTATAACCTTATTGAAAATATTCAAGAAGCGGGTTATGGAACAGTTACAATTGAGCCTGATGAAGATACATATATTATTGGAGATAGTGGAGAAAAATATCAATTAATAAGTTTAGTTAGAATTTTAGATGATGGAACAGAAGAAGAAATTCCAAAAGTTAATGGATTATATACATATTCAGCAGAAGCGGGACATGATTATGTATTTATGGCAAAATA
>CAMYZH010000059.1 GCA_947303785.1 uncultured Clostridium sp. | reverse complement strand
CCAACAAGTGGAACAATATCAGTTAATGGGTTTGATATAAATCAAAAAGCAAAACAAGCAAAAAAACAAATTGGTTATATGCCAGAAAATGTTCCACTATATTTAGATTTAACAGTTAAAGAATTTGTGTCTTATATGGCAGACTTAAAATTGATTAAAAGAAAAGATAAAAAAGCAGAAATAGAAAGAGTAATAAAAGAAACAGGTTTAGATGCTGTTAAAGGAAAACTTATTAGAAATCTATCAAGAGGCTACAAACAAAGAGTAAGTTTAGCAGGAGCTCTTGTTGGAAATCCTCCAATATTAATTCTTGATGAACCTACAGTTGGACTAGATCCAATTCAAGTAATTGAAATTAGAAACCTTATAAAATCCTTAGGAAAAGATCATACAGTTTTGATTAGTTCTCATATTTTAGCTGAGATAAGTCAAATGTGTAATAAAATAATTATTATTAAACAAGGTAAGATTATCAAAATAGATAAAACTGAGAACATAGAAGAAGAAACATCAACATCAGAAAATGAAGTAATTATAAAAGTTGAAGAAGAAGGAACAAGTTTTAAATCTGTACAAAATGATCTTAAACAAATTACAAATATCGAGCTTATTGAAGAGCATGATACAGGAAAAACATATAGTTTAAAATATTCAGGAAAAGAAGACATCAGAAAAGCTTTATTTAAAGAATGTGTAAATAAAAATATTACTATTATTGAAATGAAGAAAAAAGAAGCATCACTTGAAGAGGCATTTTTGAAAATTACAGAAGAGGAGGAGAAAAAATAATGCTAGCAGTCATAAAAAAAGAATTAAAATCATATTTTTATACTCCAATAGGATATATATTTATAGCTTTATTTTTAGTTGTAGTTAGTTTTATATTCTATACTTTTACATTTTCATCAGGATATTTAAATTTTGAATATATAATTTGGGATAGTACGGTAGTGTTATCATTTATAATCCCAGTACTTACGATGAGAATGTTTGCAGAAGAAAAAAAATCAGGAACAGATCAATTATTAATGACATCTCCAAAAAGTATTGTTAGTATCGTACTTGGAAAATTCTTCGCAGCTACAATTGTCGTAATTATAGGGCTTTTATTTATGTTTGTTTATTATGGAATACTAAGACATTTTGGTAAAGTAAGTCTTATTGAACCATTAGTTGCAATGTTAGGATATATTTTACTTTCAATGGCATATATTTCATTTGGAATGTTTGCATCATCAATTACAGAAAATCAAGTTATTGCAGCAGTTATTTCAATTGGATTTTTCTTAATAATAAACTTTTTACAAAACTTCAGTGGTTTTACAGAAATGTTTTCACTTGTTAAAATGTATCAAAAATTTCCATTAGGAATTATTTCACTTAAAGAGGTTGTTGGATATTTATCATTTATTTTACTATTTGTATGTCTAACGATAATAGTACTGCAGAGAAGAAAAAGCGTAAAATAATCTAGTGGAAAAGGAGAAGTGAAAATGGATAAAAATGAAAAGAAAAATAAAAAGATTTTAAAACAAATTGAAACCGAAAAAAGCAAAGCAGAGAAAAAAGCTTCAAGAGAAAAGATTACGCCCAAATTTGTTTTAAACAAAATAAAAGAGACTTGTATTAAAGATACTAGCCGAACAATTTTATTAGTTGCAATCTTAGTTGTTATCTATCTTTTAATAAATTTAGGTGTTAAGTCAATTAATTTAGCACAAATTGATTTAACTACTGATAAATTATATTCATTAACAGAACAATCAAAAAAAGTTGCAAAAAGTATTAATACAGATATTAAATTTTATATTTGGAATATAACAGATACAGATCAATCTACAAAACTTATAGATTTATTAAAACAATATAATGCAGAAAACAAAAAAATAACATATGAAGTTATAGCTGCTGATGATACTGCAACAATGGAAAAATTTGATTTAGAAGCTGAAGATTCATTGATTGTGGGAACATCTTCAGAGGGAAAAACAGTTTTTATATATAGCTATGATTTATATACGTATGACTCTGGGTTTAATATTGTTGATATAACAGAACAAAAATTAACAAATGCAATTTTAAATCTTTCAGGAACTGAACCTGTTAAAGTATACTTCGTTGAAGGTAGAACAGAGTATAACTTAGAAGAAAAAATGAGTAACTTAAATCAAGTTCTTTCTTCTGATTTTTATACAGTAGATACAATTAATATCGTTTCTGATCCTACAATTCCTGAAGATTGCGAAATATTAGCAATTATGGGATTAGCATCAGACCTAACAGAGCAAGAAGCTTTAAATATTTGTAATTATATCGAAAATGGAGGGGATATAATTATAACTGGAGAAATCAATAGACAAAATGCAATTGATTTTCCAAATTTCCAAAAAGTGTTAGATGAATATTATGTAAAACTTCCAAATAAAGCAGTTGTTGAAACCGGAGACAGAATGGTTTCAGGATATACAAATATATTCCAGACAACCATTTCATCTGATAATGAAATAACTAGAGTATTATTTAATTATTCAGCTTCAACTGGTGATAATATAACTCCACTGTTTATTGATGCAGGTATCGTTGATGTAGATTATACATCAATATATTCAAATAATATTAAAGCTACCCCATTTGTTTCTACTTCAAATAATGCTGGACTTTCAAACCTACCAGATGGAACAATTGAACAAAGCACAGGTGAAAATTACGCTTTAGGTGTTTCATTTATAAAAACTGTTGAATCAGGAGATGAGTCGAGAGCTGTAATTTATTCTACTACAAGATCTTTTTCTGACTACTCAATAGATGGTGGCAATACACCAATGTTTGCATACAACGGAAACTTAATTGTAAATTCATTTGCTTATGCTGCAAATAGAGGAGAACTATATTCTATTCGAAAATCACAAGCATTCATTCCATATATTGCGACCGAAAAAGAAGATAGAGCTGTTAGATTATTAATTTCGGCAATCCCTTCTGCAATTGGCGTTTTAGGAATTTGCGTATGGATAAATAGAAGAAGATTAAAATAAATAATGCTAAAAAAATGGGTAAGCCAGTATAATAAGCTTACCCTATTTTTAAATAAGATATTAGTGAGGAAATAATGAAAAAAATAAAATTATCAACAATCATTTTAATTACTATACTACTTATTTATACAATTGTTTCATTTTACAAATTAGGAAATACAAAAAATCCTCAAACATATGCTGAAGTAAATGAAGGAGAGCAACTTAAATTTCAAATAGATTCTGACCAAATAATTGATTATGCAACGGTTTATACCGCAAATCATGAATCAAATTTCTCAGTTTTTTATTCAGATGATGAATCATTTGAAGAGTATATCTATGATTCTTATTTTGAAATACCTTATAGTAATATGTTTCAATGGAATAACATCTTTATAAATACCTCAGGAACTAAAAGTAAATACATAATGTTTCAATCAAATATAACACCATCTACATTGGGAGAAATAAAATTTTATGATTCAGGAGGAAAAGAAATTACAGTATCTCCGATTGGTGAAAAATCAAAACTTTTATTAGATGAACAGTCATTCGTTCAAGATGAATATACATATATGAATAGCTCATATTTTGATGAAATATATTTTCCTAGGGCATCATATGAAATTTTACATAATAAATCCCTTTTTGAATATGTACATCCACCTCTTGGAAAGCTTATAAATTCAATACCTATTTATTTTTTAGGGTTAACACCTTTTTCATATAGGTTATGTGGAAATATAGCTGGCATTATAATGATTCTAATTATTTATTTGATAGCAAAAGAACTGTTTGGTAGAGAACGTTATGCATTATTTGCTGCATTAATTATGGCATTAGATGGAATGCATTTTGTACAAACAAGAATAGGTACTGTAGATAGTCAACTTGTTTTATTTAGTTTAATATCATTCCTATTTTTTATTAAATTTATTAAAATTCCGTCTCAAGAAAATATAAAGAAAAAAATGATTCCGCTATTATTTTCTGGAATTTTCTGGGGAATGGCAGTTTCAGTAAAATGGACAGCAACTTTTATTGGACTGGGAATGGCAATTATTTATTTTGTAAAATTCATTGCACATAAAAAATTTGATTACAAATTAATTGGATGGTCAATACTGTCATATATTATAATTCCATTATGTATATATGTTGCATGTTATATTCCAATTATTAATAATCCAAACTCTGGAATATATTATACACATGAAAATAAAGAAGGGGAAGAAATAACGGAATATGTTCATATACATGATATAAAGTCATTTATATATTATCAAAGAGCAATGTATGATTACCATTCAAAACTAGTAGACACACATCCATATTCAAGTCCATGGTACACATGGCCAATAATGAAAAGACCACTATGGTTCTATGTAGCAAGATTTGACAATGATACGGTTGGAACAATTGCATGTATGGGAAATCCTGCTATTTGGTGGCTAAGCATTCCTACAGCACTATTTACATTGTTATATACAATAACTAATTTTATAATAAATATAAAAAATAAAACCTTAGACAAAATAACTAAAGAAGGTGCAATTATAGCCTTGATGATAGCCTGTACATGGCTTCCATATTATTTCATTGGAAGAATAATGTTCATATACCACTATTTTATAACAATTCCATTTATGATGCTCACAATAGTTTACACAATTCACATTTTAGCTAAGTGGAAACCAAAGTTTGATTATAGCATCCCATTACTTGCAACAATATTCCTAGGATTTTTCATTTATTTTTATCCAATCTATTCAGGAAAGCCAGTAAAATTAGAATATATCAAAAAAACTGAATGGCTAAATACCTGGGACTATGATGGACTTGAAAAATAAATTCAATTTTGACTTGTCCTATTAATTTGCATTTTAGCTAGACTATTTAATAGATTTATGATATATTCATTTCATAAAAATAAGGAGGTAGTATTATGGATTTAAAAGGAAGCAAAACAGAAAAAAATTTAATGGAAGCATTTGCTGGTGAATCACAAGCAAGAAATAAATATACTTATTTTGCAAGTAAAGCAAAAAAAGAAGGTTATGAACAAATTGCTGCAATATTTTTAGAAACAGCAGAAAATGAAAAAGAACATGCAAAAATGTGGTTTAAACTTTTAGAAGGTGGAGATATTAAATCAACAGCTGAAAATTTAAAAGCTGCAGCTGAAGGAGAAAATTTTGAATGGACAGACATGTATGAGAGAATGGCAAAAGAAGCAAAAGAAGAAGGATTTGACCATATAGCATATTTATTTGAAGCAGTAGGAAAAATAGAAAAAGAACATGAAGAAAGATATAGAAAACTTCTTGAAAATGTTGAAGGAGATCTTGTATTTAGTAAAGATGGAGACAGAATATGGAAATGTAGAAATTGTGGACATATAGTAATTGGTAAAAAAGCACCAGAGATTTGTCCAGTGTGTAGTCATCCAAAAGCATATTTTGAAGTTAAAGCAGAAAACTATTAATACTTTTTTAAAACAGATACTAATTTTAGTATCTGTTTTTTTAACATTATTCGACAAAATCCATAAAATATAGTATTAAGATAAAAAGAAGAGGTGAAAAAATTTGACTATTGAAGGAAAAAATATTGGCTATGTTTTTACTGGTTCTTTTTGTACATTCAGTAAGAGCATTGAAATACTAAAAAAGATAAAGAAGAAAAAAGCAAACATATTACCAATAATGTCATATAATAGCTATAATCTTGATACTAAATTTGGAACAGCTAAAGAAATAATTAAGCAAATTGAAGAAATTTCTGAAAATACGATTATAAACACAATACAAGGGGCAGAGCCGATTGGACCAAAACATTTAACAGATATTATGATAATTGCACCAGCCTCTGGAAACACAATGAGCAAACTTGCAAATGATATAATAGATACACCTGCAACAATGGCTGCGAAATCACATTTAAGAAACGAAAATCCTTTAGTAATTGCACCTTCAACCAATAATGGATTAAGTGGAAATGCAATGAATATTGGAAAATTATTAAACATGAAAAACTATTATTTTGTTCCATTTAAGCAAGATAATCCAATCACTAAACCTAGGTCAATAGTATTTGATTCAATGCAAATAATACCAACATTAGAAGCAGCATTAGAAGGAAGGCAAATACAGCCAATATTGCAACAAATTTAGTGTCAAACGGGACGGAGGATTTTGACACTACTCTAATTAAGGTTTAATACTAACATTAATATGTATCTATTCTTTAAGTAGTGTCAAAATCCTCCGTCCCGTTTGACACATTCTTGACATACATCATAATTATAAATATAATTTGAATTGTGGTGAATTAAATGATAAATTTTTTAATAATACTAATAACAAAATTAATATGTTCTATTATGAAAATATTTGGCCATAATGGAGGGAATTTACCTGGGAAAATTGCTTATAAATTGAATAAAAATATTTTTAACTATTTTAAATTTTCTGGGAAAGTTATAGCTACTACAGGTACTAATGGAAAAACTATGACAAATAACTTAATTGGAAAAATACTAACAGATTATGGTTATAAAATAGTAACAAATGCTGAAGGAAATAACATGGAAACAGGTATTTTATCAGTATTAATAAAAAATTGTTCTATAAAAGGCGAAATTGATGCTGATTTCTTAGTTTTTGAAACAGATGAAAGTTATGTTCCAATTTTATATAAAATGTTACCTCTTGATTGTTTAGTTGTATTAAATTTTTTTAGAGATCAACTAGATAGAGCTGGTGAAGTTGAAAGTATTATTCTTAAGATTGAAAAATTTTTAGAAAATTACAATAACACATTAATACTAAATTCTGACGATCCAAATGTTAGCAGACTAGGGAAAGTAAACAAGAAAAACAGGAATATTATATATTATAGAGTAGATAAATATAAATATGCTACAGAAAATTTAACAGAAGCAGGAGAAGGAAAATTTTGTCCATTTTGCAGTACAAGACTAGAATATGAATATTATCAATATGCACATATTGGAAAATTTAAATGTCCTAAATGTTATTTTGGAAACAATCAACTTAATCATATAATCACAGATGTAGACCTAGACAATAAAACTTTTAAAATAACTGATAAACAGTACATAACCCAGTTTAATAATATATATGCAATTTACGATATAGCAGCCGCAACAGCAGTAGCTAAAGTACTAAATATACCAGAAGAGTCTGTAATTAAAACAGTTGAAAATTTTGTATTAAACAATGGTAGATTAGAAGAAATGCAAATTAAAGATTGTAAGACTATAATTAATTTAGCTAAAAATCCAGCAGGAGCAAATGTAAGTTTACGATTATTGAAAGAAGACTCAGATATCAAAGAATTAATGTTTGTTTTAAATGATAATATAGCAGATGGTAGGGATGTATCATGGATATGGGATATAAACTTTGAAAATTTAAAAAATGTAAATAGAATAATAACTGCAGGAACAAGACCATATGATATTGCAATTAGAATAAAAACAAGTGGATATCCAGAAGAAAAAATATTTCCATTTGAAAACCTTGAACAAGCAATAGAAAAGCTATATGAAACAAATATAAAAAAATATGTTATAACAAATTATACATCAATTCAACCAACAAGAAATCAATTAATTAAGTATAAAGAAAAAAGTGAGGATAAAAGTGAAAGAAATTAAAATTCTATATCTATATCCAGATATTCTAGATTTATATGGAGACATAGGAAATATA
>CAMYZH010000058.1 GCA_947303785.1 uncultured Clostridium sp. | reverse complement strand
TCTGCAGCAGAAAAATATGCGATTGAGTATAATTTACCATATAAAAATAAATAATAAAAGTTTAAAAGGGGGAAAAAAATGGATAAGAAAAAAATTATTTTTATAATAGGTGGCATATTATTAATTGCTCTTATTATATTTGTAGTGTTTAAGTTTAAAGGTGATAAGAATGAAAATCAATCTTATAGTTCTAATGGAGATAATAACATAACTAGCAGTGTAAGCAATACTAATAATCAAAATAATGAACTAAATAGCCAAAGTGAAAATAAAACAAAAAATTCAAGTAAAAGTTCAAATCAAAGTTCATCAAACAATAGTGAAAATGTAGAAAAACAATATTCAGGTGGTAAAACAGCGGACGGTAAAGGATGGAGAATTGACTCTTGCTATATTAAAGGACAGGATGAAATAATTGTTCCAGATACTATTGCAGGATATCCTGTTACAGAGATAGGTGAAAATGCTTTTGCAACAGTTGATTGTAAAAAAATAGTTCTTCCAAATACGGTTCAATCTATTGAAAGAGGAGCTTTTTCACTTTGTGATAATCTAGAGGAAATAAATTTAGGAAAGAGTTTGACTTATATTACTTCGATGGCTTTTAATAATTGCTCAAGCCTTAAAGAAGTCAGATTTCCAGAAGGAATGACAACAATCGATGATGCTATTTTTTATGAATGTCCTAAATTAGGTGAAATCTATATACCTTCTTCTGTAACCACATTTCCTGAAGGATATATGTTTTTTACAGAATTTTGTCCAAATGCTGTTATTGTAACACCAGCAGGTTCTGCAGCAGAAAAATATGCGATTGAGTATAATTTACCATATAAAAATAAATAATTAACGAGATAAAAAATCTAATTTAATAATTAAATATGATTAATTGGAAGCTACTTAAAATCCATACAAATAGCATAAGAGAGGCAGAGGAATATGGATCAAAGCCGTTAAAATGAAATATATAACATTGCACAAAAGGAAAGTTTGCGCACTTAACAATGTTTATATATCAGTAATGACAGGTTTTATATTTCAAAATAATGATATTTCTTATATTTGCAAAATTAAAAATTTTATAATATAATTATAATTGTAGTAAATCAATTCGGTCATTCGCGTTTTACTATCATATAAACGAAATGTTTAAAGGAATAATGAAGATCCTTAAGAATCTCTTCATGAATGGCAATAAAATATGCACAAAATTTTTGTGATTATTTTTGTTGTGTGTTCATGAAAGGAGGTTCTTTTTTGTATTAAATCACATTTATTATAAAAATAGAAAGAGGGTTAAAATATGAAAATAAATGAACATGATTATTACAGTCAATTAGCAAATTGGTCATTCGATGAAATAGATTACACATCTGAAAATTTTACAAATTGGGTTTATGAAAATGAAATAAAAAAACATACTAAAAAAGATTCGAAAATACTTGACTTAGGAACAGCTGCTGGAGAAAAAGTTTTAAAAAGATTTCCAGAATGTGCTGAAATATTAGGAACAGATTTTTCTGAAGAAATGATAAAAGTTGCAAATAAAAATTTAAAAGAATGTGGAAGAAAAAATATAACATTTAAAGTAATGAACAATTTAGAAATGGACACTCCAGATAATTATTTTGATATTGTAACAGCTCGTCACACTGTTACAGATCCAAAGCAAATATACAAAACATTAAAACCAGGAGGATATTTAATATTAAGAGGAGTTGATAAACTAGATTGTTGGAGTTTAAAAAGAATGTTTAATAGAGGACAAGCTTTTAATGACAAAAAACCAATAAGTTTAGTAGATTATGAAGCTGTATTAAATGCTGGATTCAAAGATGTTGAGTTAATTCCTTTACATGTGATAGAATATTACAAAACAAAAGAGGATTTATATGCTTTACTTCTAAAAGTTCCAATTTTAGATGATTTATCAGAATTAAAACACAATGAAGAGTATGAAAGAATTCCTATTGAAAAAGATATCTTTGAACAATATGTAGCTGAAAATACAAACGAAAAAGGAATAAAATTAATAAGAAGATATTATGGAATAATTGCTAGAAAATAGGAGAAAATTATAAATTTGCAGTTTTGAAGGTAGGGGACTAAAAATCTTCAAAATTGCAAATTTTTCTATATTTTATAAAAATATAGAATTTTTGAATTTTATCTAAATTTTGTTAAAAATAAAAAAAATTAGATATTTTTTAAAAATAAGAATAGAAATAGTCAGTAAGGAAAGTGTTATTTGTTATGAAAAAAATAAAATTAGGTAATTATGAATTAAAGTTAATTATACATTCATTAAATGAGTTAAGAAACTCTCTTATATCTCAAAATAAAGATTATGAAATTGTAGATGAAGTTTTAATGAAGTATATTAATGTTCTAAATAAATAGATTAAATCTTAATTAGCATTGTTTTTTATCATGCTAATTTTTTGTTTCAATTTATAAAAAAGAGTGGTATAATTCTAATAGATTTTACAAAAGAAAGGAGCAAAACAAAAAATGTCTACAACTCAGAATAAAGAAGATGCTGATATAAAGTCCTTATACGGAAGGGCTTGCATACTTCCTAAGGATGATTTTATAAAGCAATATGGAATTAATGAAAATGGATTAACTACAGAACAAGCACAAGAAAGATTAAAAAAATATGGATTAAATCAAATTAGTGGAACAAAACCAAAGAAATGGTATAACTATCTTTTAGAAAGTTTATTTACACCTTTTAATAGCATCTTGCTTCGGTATTGTTCTAATTTTATTTTACACTGATGTTTATCTTGCAGAAAAACCAAGCTATGCAAATATTATTGTAATATTAGTTTTAGTTACTGCAAGTACTTTGCTAGATTTTTTCGAAGAATTTCGTTCAAATAAAGCTGCAGAGAAATTAAAAGAATTGGTTGCAACAAACGCTACAGTATTAAGAGATGGAAAAAAAATACAAATCCCGATAAAAGAAGTATCTTTAGGAGATATAGTTCTGCTTTCTGCAGGCTCAATGATTCCAGCAGATTTAAGAGTTTTGCAATCAAAAGATGTTTATGTTGGTCAATCCTCTTTAACTGGAGAAGCTGAAAGTGTAAGAAAGCTTTCCTTTACTCAAGTTACTCTTGATGAAATAGATAATGTCTCAGACTTAGATACTATATGTTTTATGGGAACAAATGTAATTAGTGGATCTGCTAAATGTGCTGTTATAAAAACTGCTGATAGCACATATTTTGGAAAAGTTGCAAAAAATATAACAAATAATCAATCTAAATCAGCTTTTCAAAAAGGAATAGAAAATATTAGTAAATTGCTAATAAAGTTTATGTTTATTCTAACTCCTATAGTCTTTATATTAAATGCTTGGAAACATTCTCCAGTAACTGCTTTTACTTTTGCAGTTGCTATTGCAATTTGTATTACCCCTCTTCTTCTTCCTGTTATTTTATCTACTAGTTTGTCAAAAGGTGCTGTAAAAATGTCAAAGAAAAAAACTATTGTAAAAAAACTTGATTCTATTCAAAGTTTTGGAGCGATGAATATTCTTTGTACAGATAAAACCCGGTACTTTAACAGAAGATAGAATTGTTTTAGAAAAATACCTAGATATACATGGAAATGAAGATTTAAGAATTTTAAAACATGCTTTTTTAAACTCATATTTTCAAACAGGATTAAGAGGAAATATTGATGAAGCTGTTGTAAAAAGAGCTTTAGAAAACAATATGGGTGAATACACAAAAAAGTATAAATTAATTGATGAAATTCCTTTTGATTTTTCTCGTAGACGTTTATCTGTTATTGTCACAGATGGAACCAAAAGACAAATGATAACAAAGGGTGCTGTTGAAGAAATTTTAGAACTTTGTACTTTGGTAGATTATAAAGGACAGGTTTCTCCTATTACTAATCAAATTAAAGATAATATTAAGCAAATTTCAAAAAAGCTTAATAAAGATGGCTTAAGAGTAATTGCTGTTTGCCAAAAAAATAATGTAAGGCAAGATTCAACTATTTTTGATGTTGATGATGAAAAAGAGATGGTTCTTTTAGGTTTTATTGGCTTCTTAGACCCTCCAAAAGAATCTGCAAAATCAGCCATTGAAAAATTAAATAAAGCTGGAATTCGTGTAGTTGTATTAACAGGTGATAATGAAGATGTAACTCGATGTATTTGTGAAAGAGTAAATATAAATTCAAAAGATATCGTAACAGGAAGTGAACTTGATAAACTTTCAGATAGTGGAGTTTTCAGACTTTTAAGACATACCAATATTTTTGTAAAACTATCTCCTATTCAAAAAGTTAGAATTGTAAGGCTTTTAAAAGAAGCTGGAAATGTTGTTGGATATATGGGTGATGGAATAAATGATGCTCCTTCACTTACACATGCAGATGTTGGAGTTTCAGTTGATACAGCTGTAGATATTGCAAAAGAATCTGCAGATATTATTCTTTTAGAAAAAGATTTACATGTTTTATTAGATGGGGTTCGAGAAGGTAGAAAAACTTTTGGTAATTTGATGAAATATATTAAAATGGCAACAAGTTTTAATTTTGGAGAAGTTATGTCTGTAATTATTGCAAGTGTGCTTTTACCATTTTTTCCAGAAACACCAATACAATTATTAGTTGAAGGCTTGCTATATGATTTCGGACAACTAACTCTACCTTTTGATAATGTAGATGAAGAATATTTAAAAAAACCGAGAAGATTTGATATTAAGAGTTTAAAGCATTTTATGCTAATTATGGGACCACTAAGTTCTGCCTTTGACTTACTTGTGTTTGCTTTTCTCTGGTTTGTATTTAAAATACGAGAAGTCGCAATCTTCCAAACTGTTTGGTTTACATACAGTATTGTGTCAAACTTACTCGGAATGCATATTATTAGAACAGCAAAGATTCCTTTTGTGCAAAGTAATGCACATAAATTTGTATACTTTTCTTCTATTCTACTTAGTATAATAGGAATACTTGTACCTTTTACTTGGATTGGTCAAATAATTGGCTTAGTTCCTATCCCTATCTATCTAATGAGTATTATTTTAGGTGTTCCAATTTTGTACTGCTTTGTTGCTCTATTTGTGAAGAAAATATATGAAAAAAAATTTGGAGAATGGATTTAACCCATTCTCTTTTGTCTTTTTAAGGACAGTCCCTAAAAAGACACTCATTTCTTTGTATAAAACCAAAAAATTGGTAAATACTATTGCAAAAGCAGAACAAGTTAATACAAAATCAAATGATGGTTCAGATGAAATTCCAATAACAATTGGAAGAAAAATATTAGAAACTGAAAATATCATAAAATATATACCAGATGATAAAGAAATCAAAGTAGTATAGAAATTCAATAAATTCCTCAAAAAACGACCTTCGAGAATTGATTTTAAGGAGTTTTTATAAAAAGTTAATATAACTTGTTGCTTTAAAAATGCTCGAAATATTGATTTTAAAGGAAGTAGGGGGATAGTAGATAAAATTTTAAAAATACAAAATTTAAGTTTTTTATAAAAAATAAAAATTTCAAAATAAATTTATAAAATCAAAAATAAAAACATTTTTAAAATAAAATATAAAATGAAGTTAAGATTTAATAAAAATAAGATTATAAATAATTAACGAGATTAATAATCTATTTTTAATAATTAAATATGATTAATTGGAAGCTACTTTAAATCCATAAAACAACATAGGAGAGCAGAGGGATATGGATCAAAGCCGTCAAAAAAGAAATATATAACGTTGCGCAAAATAAAAGTTTTGTGCAAATAGGAATAGGAGTAAAATATAGAATACTTAGGTTTAGGTATCCCCTCCAATTCTTGCGACAGCATGCTTACAAGCTACTAATAGTATCTTATATTTAGTTATTTTTCTTATATTTTATATTCATTTCTAATTTTTATTCATTCTATTTATATTCTTATATTAGATCTTTTATTTTAAACTAACTGCTTATATTACTTAAATAAAAAAACGCCTTAAAAACTTTTTTATGATTCGTCTTAAAATAGCCTTATTTTTTAGACAACAAACTATATGGCCAGAATTTAAAAACGGCTTAAAATCGATTCTCGTGCGTCGTTATTTTAGTGATTTTTGAGCTAAATCCAAGTTGCTGCAATAATTACATAGATTTATACAAATCATTAAAATCTACATATTTAAATAGTATATATGTATAAAAATACAATTATAAACTTATATAAGTATATTATAAAATAAAGATTTTAGTAATTGTAAATTAAAGTATTAAATATTTAGATGATTAGTTTTATTAATTAGTTATAAAAATGTCTTAAAAACGATTTTCAAAGGTCTAGATTTATAAAATAATTATAATATATGTAATAATATTTGAAAATTTTATAAAATAACAAATGTTCGCTTTTTAAAATTATAAATCGAACATTTAAAAATTTAAACTTTGCACAAATTTAAAATTTGAATTTTAAAATTATTTTTTTATCAGTTTTATATTTTTAGAATTTTTTTTAATTTTCATTTTTGTAATTTATTTTTCTTAAAAATTACAATTTATAATTTCACGAAATCCTCTATTCCCCCCTACTCCACCTTTTTTATAACTCAGAATAAATCTTTAATAGATTATATTTAAAAAAGAACCGATAAATTTTATTATCAGCTCTATAAATTGACTATCTAACTAAAATTCCATATTCCTAAATGACCTTTTGCTTTAATTGGATTATCTAATATTTCTATATTCTTAAATATCCAAGCATATCTGCCATTTGAATATATACCAGTTATATATTCATTTTTCTTATTTTTCTTTATATCATTTATAAATTCATCTGTCATTTCAACACAATCAACTAAATCACACATACATATAATATTTCCATAATTAAGATCATTAATGTCTACTAAAGACATTAGTTCTTTATTATCTTTATATGCTTTTGGTATTTTTGTAGAACTAGCATGTATATATAGCCTTCCTCTATAACTTGTTTTCCAGCTTCTAGTTTCTATCGTTTTAATTCCATTTTTTATTAACGTTGCATATGGTTCAGTTAAACTTAATACCTTCAAAATAATCACCTCTATATCTATTCATTTAAAAAGTTCATTACTAAATCTATAATTACTTCTTTTTCTTTTGGATTTGATTCTGCAATTAAAAGTGTTAAAGCAGCAAGAGTATTATTGTCAATGGTTTGTTTGCCATTCTTATATAAAATCCCATAAAAGTTTAAGAAATATATGAATAAAGTCGCTGCAATTCTCTTATTACCATCAGCAAATACATGATTTTTTACTATTAAGTATAAGAAATTTGCACCTTTTTCTTCAATACTTTTATAAATGTCTTGTTCTGCAAAGCTTTGATAAATATTTCCTATTATTGATTTTAAGCCTTTATCTCTTTCTACTGCAAATAAAGAACTTTCTTGATTAAATCTTAATTTTTCAATAACATCTAGGCAGTCCTCATATTTAATCATACGTTCATCAATACTTCCTTTAATTTTCTTTAAAGTTCTGTGATCATAATCATCCAATAAATCTAATGCTTTTGAATATCCTCCAATTACTTTTAGTATTTCTTTAGCATCATCACCTTGTAATCGTTCATCAATTCTATTAGCTATATCAATTAATTTAACTGTCTTTTCTAAGTATTCTAATCTTCTTTGGTTGACTGCATAGCCTTTTAGCATATAGTCTTTTAAAATTCTATTTGCCCATTGTCTGAAAATGACACCATTTTTAGATTTAACACGGTATCCTACAGATATAATTACATCCAAATTATAAAAAGGTACTTGTTGCTTTACTCCATCAACGCGCATTTTTTGCGTGTTGTGATTTTTTTCTAAATCTCCCTCTATAAAAAAATTA
>CAMYZH010000057.1 GCA_947303785.1 uncultured Clostridium sp. | reverse complement strand
TAAATTACATTAAAACTGAATCTAAATACTGGGAAGATGATACAACCAGTATGTGTACATATAACATTTCTCCTTATGGTACATTCATTAAAGATAATAATTTAAATGACATTAAAGGATATGATTATATTCCAGAAAATTGGGTAGAAGATGATTTACCAAATTCAGCTATTGTAAATCCATTAACGTTAATTGCTGAAACTTCAGGTTCCATAGTTCAATTAAATTCTATTAGTAAACCAATTGATAGCGGATTATTATATAGAAGATCTGTTTATGATAAATGGGAAGTTTACACTCCAAATACACTAATTATTTTAGATGAAGAAGATGATTATGTACAATTTAGAAATCTTAAGAATAAATTAAGTATAGATGAAAATAATTATGTTCAATTTAGTTTAACCGGTCAAATTAAAGGAACTGGAAATATTCAAAGTTTATTGAATTTTAGTAAATCGGCTGATGATTATTGTTATTATAAATTATTTGAAGGTTGTACTGCATTAAGAACTCCTCCACAATTACAGGCAACTATATTAGCTCCTCATTGTTATGAAAGCATATTTAAAGGATGCACATCACTTGAAAGAGCTCCTTATCTATATTCAAATACTTTACAGCCATATTGTTATAAGTCAATGTTTGAAGGATGCACATCAATAGAAAGAGCTCCATGGCTATTCGCAACCACTTTAGTTTCAGGTTGTTATAATAGTATGTTCAAAGGATGTTCTTCATTGAACTTCATTAAAGTCTATTTTAGCTCATTTAATAACATTCCTCAAGATGCTTTAACAAATTGGGTTGATGGAGTTGCTTTATCTGGTTTATTTAAAATGACTGATACATTAGAAGATTTAAGAGGAACTAATTATATTCCAGTAGGTTGGGAAGGAAAGAAAACCTCAACTGATCCATTGACATTAACTGCACAAGAAGCAAATTCAACGATTTGTTTAAGTGGAATTGGTACTCCTACAATTGTTGGATTAAAATATAGATTAAATTCATCATCTACTTGGTTAGATTACACAATTGATACAACTATTACTTTAGCTAATGTTGGTGATTATGTTCAGTTTATGAATACTGCAAGTACTTTAAGCACCGGTGAAACTAATTATGTTCAATTTATAATGACAGGATTAATAGCTGCTTCTGGTAATATACAAAGTATGTTAAATTGGAAAAATGATGCAACTGCATATTGTTTTCAATGGTTATTTAAAGATTGTGCATCTTTAACAATGGCTCCAGAATTACCTGCAAAAACAGTTGCTTTTAGAACATATCTTGGAATGTTTGAAGGATGCACATCTCTTATAGAAACACCAGAATTACCTGCAAAAACTATTAATGGTGGAGCTCCATATCATACAATGTTTAAAGGTTGTACTTCATTAGTTAAAGCATTTGAATTACCTGCATTAATAATGGAAGGTCAAATTTATTATCATATGTTTAATGGTTGTTCCTCTTTAACTAAAGCACCAGATTTACCTGGATTGACAATACAATATACTAATTATGGAAATTCTTGTTATAATTCAATGTTTGCAAATTGTTCATCTTTAATAGAAGCTCCTGAACTACCTACAATCAATCTTCAATCATATTGTTATTATC
Organism: uncultured Clostridium sp.; assembly: GCA_947303785.1. GTDB lineage: Bacteria > Bacillota > Clostridia > TANB77 > CAG-508 > UMGS1994. Next base: position 6,357 of record CAMYZH010000057.1, on the reverse strand, counting down.
AAATATTTGCTTATTGTTCATCTTTAACTAAAGCACCATTTTTACCTGCATTAAAATTAGCATCTTATTGTTATGGTAGAATGTTTTATGGATGTACATCATTGATAAAAGCACCAGATTTACCTGCAACAGAACTATCAGATAATATTACTTATTCTGCAAATTATTGTTATATGAGTATGTTTTATGGATGTACATCTTTAACAGAAGCTCCTGAACTTCCTGCAACAATATTGGCTTCTAATTGTTATTATGATATGTTTGATAGATGTAATCATTTAATAAAAGCACCGAAATTACCAGCAACCATTTTAAAAGATTCTTGTTATAGACAAATGTTTTTAGGTTGTCATGCCTTAATAGATATTCCAAAATTACCTGCATTAATTCTTACATCTAAATGTTATTCATATATGTTTTATTATTGTCTTTCACTAAAAAAAGCACCTAAATTACCTGCAACTACATTAGCTCCATATTGTTATGATTTTATGTTTGGATATTGTAATAAATTAGAAATTCCTTTTAAATTAAATAATACAAATTTAATGGAATGCTCATATAAACAATTGTTTTATCATTCAGTATTATTAGATAATATTGATGTTCCATTTACGGAATGGCCAAATGATTCATTATCAGCAACCCAAGAATGGTTTGGAAATACTGCAGCTTCAGGTACATTTATTAAATATGATGAACTTGAAGAAATAAGAGATACATCACATATTCCTACTAATTGGACCATTATCAATAAACCTCATCCAGTTTCAAAACCATTAAAATTTACTGCAAGTCAAATTGATTCTATAGTATCATTAAATGCAATAGGTGAACCGGTTACTTCAGGATTACAATATAAACTTAAAGAGACTGGGGAATGGAAAACTTATATACCAGGTGCTGAAATTTATTTACCAAATGTCGGTGATTCTGTTCAATTTAGAAATACTTGTGAACAATTAAGTATAGATGAAAATAATTATGTACAATTTAAAATGGCCGGAAAAATAGAAGGATCTGGAAATATTCAAAGTATGCTTAATATAAGTAATAATTGTCCAGAATTTTGTTTCTATAAGTTATTTAAAGGATGTTCCGCTCTTACTATAGCACCTTATCTTAATGATGGTATAGTTAATAAGTACTGCTATGCAAGGATGTTTTCTAGATGTTCTAGCCTTACAGAAGCTCCTATTTTAAATTCTATTTCATTAGCAGAAGGCTGTTATTATGAGATGTTTGAAGGTTGTACAGAATTGACAAATGCACCAAATTTACCTGCATCAGAATTGGTTAAAAAATGTTATTATAAAATGTTTGATGGTTGTATGTTCCTTGAAAGCATAAATGTTTCATTTATAGAATGGCTTGATGGAGCTACAACAGATTGGTTAAAAGATGTTTCAGCAGGCGGAACATTTACTAAACCAACAGAATTAACAACAGAAACAGGAGATAGCTATATACCGACAAATTGGACAGTTAATACAGAATAATTTAATTTTAAAATAAGAAAAATAATATTATTTTAAATACATAAATATGGAGGTGTATTATGAGTGACACACTTAGAAAGGTTCCGAATAATGTAATTGATTACATAAAGGAAAAGAAAATTATTCATAATGATAAAAAACACCAACAAATGATTGTAGAAGATGGTTCATTTTCTCATCCATGTTATTGGTCAATAAAAAGAGATGGAACTAAAGTTCGGATACAATGATGTATATGATGGATTAACTTCCCCAAAACAAAAGAAATTAGCTAAAAAATTATCATCAAAGAAGCAAAGAGTATTTAAAGAAGAAGATGATGATATAGAATAAATAGAAAATATATATTAAATGAAAATGTAGGTGATTAAATGTTTTTTAGAAAGAAAAAAGAAAAATATATTGAAGTTGAATATAATGGTTTATTAGATGCAGAAGAAATCAAAATTAAGAAAGATGGAGTTGAATTTAATATAACAATTAAAGAAACTAAAGATATGAATTATGTTTGGTTTGTATATGCATTTATAAAGAAGTTCAATAGATTTAAATTACTTGCATTTTCATCACATAAATTTGGTTATTTAAAAGATTGTAAAGAAGCTGCTTTAAAATATTTTAATAATCTTGATAAAATAGATTAAAAATTTTTACAAGGGCAAATGAAAATTTGCCCTTTTTCTTTTAATATTCTAACATTTATATCATATATATCTTTAATATGATCAATTGTTATAACTTCATCAATTGATCCAGAATATTTTATTTTTCCATCTTTCATCATAAAAATATAATCACCATATTGAACTGCTAAATTAATATCATGAAGAATTATGATAATTGTTTTTCCAAGTTCTTTATTAATTTTTTCAATACAATTCATAATTTCATATTGATTTTTTAAATCCAAAAATGTTGTAGGTTCATCAAAAAACATAATTTCAGAATCTTGTGCTAATAACATAGATATCCAAACTAATTGTTTTTGACCTGCACTTAATTCATTAATCAACTTATCTTTAAATTCTTCAATTCCAGTTAATTGCATCGCATTATCAATAACTTCTTCATCTTGTTTAGATAAATTAGAATATAAGTTCATATAAGGAAATCTTCCATAAGAAATTAATTCCTTTACAGTTAAATCATTTGGTGCAGTGTTTTCTTGAAATAAAATACTAATTAATTTAGAAAATTCTTTATTCTTAATGTAATTGATATTAGACTCATTAAGTAAAATATATCCGTCAAATACTTTAAGCTGTTTACATAAAGATTTAAATAATGTACTCTTTCCACATCCATTTTTTCCTAAAAATACATTTATTTTTCCAATTTGAATGTCAAAAGATTGATTATCAATAATAATATCTTTATCATATTTTACTGAAATATTTTTAGCTAAAAAATTCATATCTTATTAAAATTCCTTTTTCTAATCATAAGAAATATAAAAAATGATCCGCCAATAACACTCATTAATATTCCAACTGGAATTTGAATTGGATTAAATATTACTCTTGCTAATGTATCAGAACAAACTAATAATAATGAACCAATTATAGCAGAACATGGAATTAAATATTTACTATCAGATCCAATTAAAGTTCTTGAAATATGCGGTGAAATTAAACCAACAAAACCTATTAATCCACAAACACTTACAGAAGATGCAGCAGCAATTATTCCAATAAATGCTAAAATAAATCTCCATTTTTCAACAGATAACCCAATAGACTTTGCATTGTTTTCTCCAAGTAAAAGTAAATTAAGTGGTCTATTACACATACAAGCAAATATTAAAGTAAAAAATGTATATGGAAATATTATTCTAACTTCTTCCCAAGAAACTCCAATTAAACTTCCAGAGGTCCAAGCGATTGCATTCTGAATCAATGGTAAACTTGATGAAAAAATGAATAAACTTGTTTGAATAGCTGAAGCAATTGAACCAATTATTATACCAGCTAATACCAATCTTATTGGAGATGTGCCATGGTTCCAAGCAATTAAATAAATGATCAAAAATGCAAAAATTCCGCCGATGATCGCAAATAATGGAATAAATGAATTCATCAATGGAAATAACATTAAAATTAAAATAATAGATAATCCTGAACCTTGACTAATTCCCAATATATAAGGTGATGCCATTTCATTTCTTGTAATTGTTTGAAAAATAACACCAGAACATGCCAAATTAATGCCTGCACAAATTCCAATTAAAAAACGAGGAATTCTAATATTCCAAATAATTAAAGATTCTGTTGTTAAAAATAATTCATTTACAGCAGGAATATGTAAAAAATTACAAATAGTATCACCTAAAAAATGTCTAACTAAATATGAAGATGAAAATAATAAATCATGATTAAAAATACCATTCAATATCTGAGAAAATGACATTTCATAAGATCCCACACTAACTTGAAGGATCAAACTAATTAATAAAATAATTAATGATATATAAAATATTATGTTAAGTAGTTTAGATTTAGTCATTTGATAATATCTTTCTTAATTCATCTCTTGAAAATAATTGTTCATCTTCTAAATATATATGATCAATATGAAACTCTCCAAATATCTCTGGATATAATTGTTTAGCTAACATTTCCAATTGATAAATTTTAGTAATTGGTCCTTGATCATATATACCGCCTAAAATAATTGAATCATTTTTAAATGCAGGAATATCTTTTAACAATGGATCGGACTTAAATTTTTCAAACTCGTTTAAAAGCATTCTAGTTCTCTTTGAGAAAAAATTATATTTACTGTTAATATAAATTCCTTCATTTATTATAATGACATCTGGATTAGCCAATAGGAGTGATTCCTTATCTAATAATGTACCAAAATTTCCTTCATAAGCATATGTTTGAATATTATGCTTTTTAAATGCATCAATACAACCAAAAACTTTATATTGAGATAATCCATATCCATTTGAAGTTGAATCAAAAGGAACTATTCCATTTTTACAAAGATAAACTATTGCAATTGATTTTCTAGTTGAATTTCTTGAAAGTTTGTCTTTAATATTTTGAATTAAATCTTCTGTAAATTGATTTAATTTTATAGCAACATCTTCTTTTTTATAAACTTGTCCAAATTTTATATTTAATTCATCTAAAGTATAAAATGAATAATCTTTTAAATGAGGTGGTTTTTTATTTTCTATTGAATAACTATTTGCAAAAAATGGTCCAATATTTTTACTAATTTCTTCTATATCAAAATAACTCCATCCTTTTGATAAAGATAAAGAAATAGGATCAATATGATGGATGTCAGCATTTATAAAATAAAAAAGTTCTTTATCAAAAGTATTTCTTGCAACTGCAAATTGAATAATATTATTTTTATCAATAACATTTTTCAATCCAAGATCTAAATTGAATTCTTCATAAATTTTATCTGAACTTGATACTGCAACTATATGATCTGCATAATTAAATGAAGTTAAAATATCATTATATGTTTCCTGAGATGTTAAAATTCTTTGTGGAACTTGATCAAATACTACATCTCCGACAAGGTGATAAACTTACAATATAATTGTTTTCATTTTTTATATTTTGTTCTTTCTTTTGTTGAGAATTTAAAAAAGATGAAAATACAAAAACAAAAACAAAAATAAATACCAAATTTATTAAAATTATCTTTAACATATTCATAATCAATAAAAAACAACAAATGTTTTAATATATTCTCCGGCTGTTCTTCCAGCTCGAATATTAGCAGGTCTTGGTCCAAAAGGATATTTTACTTGTACAGTTTTTCCATTCCATTCATAACCATCAACTGACTTTGGCGGTTCTGTAAAATCATGTCCATCATTAGCTAAAATTGATTTATTAATCAATGTCATAGTACCAACATGTCCATCCATATAAACAATATTACACCAATTTGAATGTCTAAATGCAAATGTAGAAGTAGTACTTCCAGTAGCTTCACAAACTGGATTATCTTTAGATCTTAACTGTTCAGATGTTCCATTAGGATTAAATTGATAATCAAAAAATAAACCTCTAAATGCAGGGTTTAAACCATAACCAAAACATTTTTCATACATTTTAGCAGTTCCATTTGAAGAAGGCGCAGCTGAATCTGACATATTAGCACGAGAAGGTGCAATAGAAACCTTTACATCTTCATCATTATTGATTACAAATAATTTAACTCTATTTAATTTTTCTGTTACAGTATCACCTGGGCACCTTGCAATATTTTGAGATAATACTACATTTCCAAAATATGATAGAAAATGAGATTCATTATTCAAATAATTACGAATATCTGGAAGGTAATCTTGATTATCAGAACAATACATCATTGTAGCTAATCCATATTGCTTCAATAAAGATTTACATCCAGTATCTTTAGCTTTTTCTTTACTTCTAAATAATGCCGGTAATAATATTGAAGCTAAAATTGCAATAATAGCAATTACTACTAATAATTCAATTAATGTAAAACCTCTTTTCATTTTTAAAACTCCAAAAATTCCAACCCATTATTAGGATCATGCTTTGCAAATTTATTTTTTATTGATGGATACCTTTTTAAGAAAGTAGCCATTGTATCTTCACTCTTTTTTAACAATCTTTTTAATAAATATGTAGTTTTCAACATATTAGTTGATCTCATATTTAAAATAATTTCATAAAACTTATCAAAAATAATATCTAATTCATAAAGTTCTGAATCAAAAATAGAATTAATAAATTCTTCATCAGATTTATAAATTGTATAAATTACTTCTAATGATTGTATATCCTCCTTAACATTTTCACTTAAAAAATCTTCATTAACCATATGAAAATTCATTTTAGATACACCGAACTAAAAT
>CAMYZH010000056.1 GCA_947303785.1 uncultured Clostridium sp. | reverse complement strand
ATGTAAAAATAAAAATAAAAATAATTATAAATTATATATTATTAAAAATAATTTTAATAAAATAGAAAATGTTCAAAATATATTAAAATATATTTGTAATTTTTTACCAAATGAAACTGATATTAATTTAATTTATGATGATATTAAAAATTCATCAGGTTTATTTACACCACTTAATGAAAGTAAAGAGCTTGGAATAATATGGTTATATCAAAATATATCTACATTAAATGATTTTGCTCATGAATTTATACATTATTTAGAATGGGTTGATGGAATATATGGAAAAGATATTAAAATTAATATAAATGAAAATGATGAATATTTTGAAAATCAGGAATTATTTTTAAAGATATTTCATTTAGATAATGATGATTTAGAATATATTTTTGATAAAATTGAATATGAAACATTATTAAATGATTTTTTACAAATTTTAAAGAAAATAAAAGAAAAATATTTTTTCAATTTATCTGGGTATGAATTTGCAAAAAGAATATGTTTTGATTTAAAAAAAGTTGAATCAAATAAAGATTATTTAAATAAAATAAAAGATATTAATTATTTTAAAGAATATTTTGATGTACATGAAGTATGTTATCCATTAGCAATGATTATTGGATATAATTGTTTAAATTATAAAATTATGAATATTAAAAATCATATTTTTGGATTATTTAAAGATGAAAATAATTAAAATTTTGAAGAATTAGGAATTAAAGTAGGAAAAGAATATGCATAGAACAAAAGAATTTAGAAGAGATGTAGAACAGAAAAATAAAAGTAAAGTAATTCATATCGTTAAAGATATTTGGCATAATGAAGATTTATTAGAAAATGAATCATTCATTGGAAAAATGTCAAATTCAAGACATTATTGTTCATGTGATATTTGTAGGAATCCTCGTCATAGAACTCATTCATCTCAAAAGGATAAATTAACAATACAAGAAAGAAAAGCTAATGAAGATTTAAAAGAGTTAGAAAATGAAAAACTTAATTAAAATTTTAGGTTCATCTTTAACAATTTATGCACTTATTTTATTTTTGGGTGCATTTTTAACATTAAAGTATGAGTCAACTAATATAAATGCAAATATTAAAAATTATTATGATTCATTGTGGTGGTGTTTAAATGCTACTTCAATAGGAGATTCAAATGTATATCCTATAACTCCTGAAGGTAGAATTGTTGGAGTTTTTATAATTTTAATTGGTTATGGACTGTTTACAATTAACGTTGCTACAATAAGTTCATTTTTAAATCATATTTCATTAAATACTTTTAAGAAGTCAATTACTGAACATTTAAAACATGGAGAAAAATGAAATGATCAATGAAAGAAAGAATATATTATTTTTAGACATGGATGGAGTCTTAAATAGTAATTATTTAATTAGAAAATGGTGTGATAGAAAATATAAAGAATTAGCTGATTCATATATGCATAAACCTGAAGCTACTTTGATGGAATTTACAAAAGATGAATTTCGTAAAGAGTTTAAATTTGGTAAAGAATTAATATTTCCAGAACTTGCAAAAAGATTAAATGAAGTTATTGAAACTTGTAATGTTAAGTTAATTTGGAGTACTTCATGGAGAACTATATCACCTTATGCTGGAAATATTTACAATGCACGTGCTATGCTTGAACGAAGAGGTGTAAATAGTTCTGCATTAATAGATTATACACCAAATTTTAGAAGATTTTCTGATTGTTCCTATCATCGTAGAGCAAGTGAAATTATTTCATATGTAATGGATAATGATCATGGAATTACATTTGATGATAGGTTAGCTGCAATAGATGATTTGAATTTATCTGAACTTGAAAATGATGATATTAAATTTTTTGGAACAGAAACTGAATTTGGTTTGACTGATGAAATTAAAAATAAAATGATAGAGTATTTTAAAGGAAATTAAAATGAAGAAGATGTTGATAATAATTAGTTTGTTGTTTTCATTTACTTTATTTTCTGCAGAAGTAAGTGGAATTGTAATAAAAGTTATTGATGGTGATACAATTACAATTCAAGATGGAAATGATAAATTTAAAGTTAGATTTGCTCATATAGATGCTCCTGAAAAGGCTCAAGAATATGGAAAAGAAAGTGCAGCAGCTTTAAAGGAATTTATTTTTAATCAGCATGTTTATGTTGAATTTTATGAAATTGATATGTATGGTAGAATAATTGGAACTGTGTATTTGACAAAATTATTTGGGACATATTTTGATAATGTCAATATGAAAATGGTAAGCACAGGAAATGCATGGTGGTATGAGGAATATAGTAAAGATGCTAATTATTTACAACTTCAAGAAACTGCAAAGTTAGAAAAATTAGGATTATGGAAAGCAGACAATCCAATACCTCCTTGGGAATTTAGAAAGATGAATAAGAAAGGAAAATAGAATGAAAAATAAAGAAGAAAATGTAAGCATGGAACAATTACAAAAAAATTATGAATATATTCAAAGTTTAAAAAATTATGATTATGTAAATTATCATGGCGGAGAACCTTGGAAACCTCATCGAAATTTTAAAGAATTTAAATTAACAAATAAAGATTTAAAAATTACAAGAAAGCAATTTAAAGATTTAAAAGAAATGTTAGAATCTGTTTGGTATTTTTGTGATTCAATATTTCTTGAAGATCGTGCCGAAGAAGATGATTTACATGTATTTGATTATTGTTTTCATGGAGAACGAATGGGTTGGAAAGAAGGAGATGAATATTGGTTAGTATTTAATCGTGCTGTTAGAAGATTTGAGATAAGAAAAGCTGATGTAAATAAATGGACACCATTAGATAAATTTTTTATTAATGAAGATTTAGAATTAAGATTTAAACTTGGATATATTATTGATAATAATGATAAATATAGATTTAGACATGAAGATTATAAAGATGTAAAATATAAATTTATTCAAAATTTTTGTGTAAATAGTTTTCCAGATAGAATAGAACTAAGTTTTTTTACTGGAGCTGATGATAAAGATGAAGAATGTACAAGTTGTTATCAAATTTTATATTATTATATGCATTTTTCACCATTATATAAAGATGGATTTAATAAAGAACTGTTTGATGATGAAAATAATGAATCAATTAGTGATTTAATTATTTTAAATGAATTAAGAAAAAGTTGTTCATGTTTTGATTCAAGATATTATAATTTATATAAAGAAGATGAACATGAAGATATGCAAAAAGTTTATGAAGATGTTTTAAAATATTCACATCAATTAAAATTTTACCAAGCTCATCAAAAAAGAAAAAAGCATCTTTAAATTAAATTATTTAGTAATAATAAATATATAAAATTATTTATTTAAAGAATTTAAGATGAGTAATCCATTTATTGATGCATATTTAAAGATTATAACTGAATCTAGAAAAGATGACTATACTCAACAATTAGAAAATAAAGGCGTTGAAAATGCATCAGAAATGGCTAATTATTTGTTTCAATATAACAATCCTAAAAAAGAAAAAGCAGCATTATACTGGCTATTACGAGGTACTATAAAGCTTCCAGAAGACCAATACAAGGTTGATGAAGCATTTAATTTAATTGAAAAACAGCATTTAGACTTTCAGAAATTTGATAATCCAATGAGTATTATTAATAGAGAGGATAAATCTACAAAGAGAATTAAAGCACAAAGTCAAAAGTTTGATCCGAATAAAGAACCTACCTTTAGTAATAAAAAAGATTTAGGTAATGGTGTTGTAGTTTATCAAGTTAAAGACTCTAAAGAAGCTCAGTTAGCAGTTAGAAAAGCTATAGATTCAAATTGGGGTTATGACAAAAATCCTTGGTGTTTAGCTGCAAGGAAATCTGGGTTTGATCAAAATGAAGTTGCTCAATTATCGGAAGATGAACAGGAAAAATTAGGACGTTATTCAGAAGATGAACTTGAAACTGCTTGGCATTATTGGAATAAATATAATACTTATCCAAAAAGAATTGCTTTTAAAAATGGTAAATTATTGGCATTTTGTGCAAATAATGAAAATAAAATTACATGGTGGAATAAAAATGATAAATCTTCTGTAAATATTCCTGAAGTGGATATTGAAGATGATTTGGAATTTATTAAAAAATATACTGATTATAATATATATTTAGCTCAAAATCCAAAAACTTCATCTGAAGTTTTAATGAAATTAGCAAATAATGAAGATAATAATATAAGAATGAGTGTTGCAAAAAATCCAAATACTTCTGTTGAAATTTTAGAAAAATTGGCAAATGATAAAGATTGGCAAATAAGGCTTATCATTGCAAAAAATCAAAAAGCTCCAAAAGAAGTTTTAATGAAATTAGCAGATGATAAAGATAATGCCGTAAAAGAAAGTGTTGCCTCTAATTCAAATACTCCAATTAAAGTATTAGAAAAATTAGCAGATGATAAAGATTGGCAAATAAGAATTATCATTGCAAAAAATCAAAAAGTTCCAAAAGAAGTTTTAATGAAATTGGCGGATGATAAAGATAATGTTGTAAAAGAAATTGTTGCTTCTAATTCAAATACTCCAAAAGAAACTTTAAAAAAATTAGTAGAAGATGAAGATTTGATTGTAAGACGTTATGTTGCTTTAAATTCAAATGCTCCAAAAGAAATATTAGAAAAATTAGCTGATGATGATCATTGGTTAGTAAGACATCACGTTGCTTCTAATAAAAATACTCCAAAAGAAATATTAGAAAAACTATCTAATGATAAAGATAAATTGGTAAGAGATAAAGCTAAAGAGAAATTAGGAATTAAATAAGTTTACTTTTTCATTTCTTGTGTTATATTAGAATAAAAATAGAAAGGAAATGAAAAATGTTTGTATATGCTGTTTATTGCAGATCTGATAATGATGGTCTAAATTTTGGAGTTTATTCTACTAAAGAAATTGCCTATGAACATATCAATAAAATTGTTGAAAAATTTGGATATGATAAACCAAAGTGGGAAGGTGACGGTTTTTCATTAGAAAAAGATGGAATTTATCAAGGATATATTTATATAGTAAAATATGAAGTTGATAAAGATATGTTAAGTGAAAATAAACAATGAAAATTTATACTTCCTACTTTGATAATATAAAAATAGAAAATAATCGGGTGTTTATTAGTATTGCTGGTAAATCTCCTGAATTTTTTACAAATTTGACAAATGAAAATCCAAAACAATTTAAAAGTTGTAAAAAATTAGCTCCTAAATATATTTGGTGGAAGGAATGGCATGATAAAAAATTATCAAATGAATGGTATATAGAAAAGTATAATGAAACTGTTTTATCAAAATTAAATGCTCAAGAAATATTTAATGAATGGCAAAGTTATGGAAATGAAATAGTTTTATTATGCTGGGAAGGAAGGAATGAATTTTGTCATCGACATTTAGTTGCAAATTGGTTATCAAAGGAATTAAATATAGAAGTTAATGAATTAGAATAAAAAAGAAAGGAAGGAAAAATGTTTGATAAAGAAGAAAATAAGGAGTTTACTTCATATGAATGTGCTAAAGAAGTAAATGACATTCTTGGTCGTAAGTATCATTTATTGTGTAGAAAGCAGTTAGAAAAGTGTTGGCGGTATCCTACATCATCAAATGGAGGGCATCCTCGTGGTCCATATATAGATGACTTTTATTGGGATGATGATCCCTTTAATGAATATGATGATACGGTTTGTGCATTTACATGGCATGAACTTTATGAATTGATGAATAAGCTTCCTTTAAGTGATTATGAAAAAGCTACACTTGAAGAAATTGGAGATATTGATCAATTTGCAATGGAATTGCATAATAAAATAGAAGAAAGGAAAGAAAAATGAATAAAGATCAGTCAGGTCTTCTTTTATGAAAGGAGTTTAAAAAGAAAAAATTTAATTTATTTTATAAAAAATAATAAATATATTCGAATGACTGCTAGGTAGGGTCATTTAAAATTAAGTCTAAAAGAAAGATTAATAAAGAGGTGAAAAAATGAAGAAAGTTGTTGGTATCGATTTGGGCACAAGTACTTCGTGCGTATCTATTTATGAAAATGGTCAAGCTAATGTAATTGCAAATGCAGAAGGATTTAGAACCACTCCTTCAGTTATTGGATTCTCTAAGACCGGAGAACGTTTAGTTGGAACTCAAGCAGTTCGCCAGGCAATTACAAATCCTAAAAAGACAATTCATTCTGTTAAACGATTGATTGGACACAAATTCAATGAAATTAAAGACATTGCCAAGTTAGTTTCTTATGATGTTGTTGAAAAAGAAAATGGTGATGCCGCGGTTAAGATTGAAGATAAAGTTTACTCTCCTGAAGAAATTTCCTCAATGGTTCTTGCCAAGTTGAAGAGAGATGCTGAGGCATATCTTGGTACTGAAATTAAGGATGCAGTTATTACAGTTCCTGCTTACTTTAATGATTCTCAGCGTCAGGCTACTAAGGATGCAGGTAAAATTGCCGGTTTGAATGTTCTTAGAATTATCAATGAACCTACTGCTGCAGCTTTGGCATACGGTATTGATAAGAAGAAGGAAAATAAGACAATTGTTGTATTTGATATTGGTGGTGGTACTTCTGATATTTCAATTCTTGAATGCGGAGATGGAGTTTTTGAAGTATTAGCTACTAATGGCGATTCACTGCTCGGTGGTCGTGATTTTGATGAAGCTCTTGTCAAATTTATCGTTAATAAGTTCAAAGGTGAAACAGGAGTTGATCTTTCAAAGGATTCTCAAGCTCTTCAACGTTTGACGGAAGCTGCAGAAAAGGCAAAGTGCGAACTTTCAACTGCACAGACATCTGACATCAATCTGCCATTTATTAGCATGAATGCCGACGGTCCTATTCACTTGAATGAAACTATTACCCGTGCAAAGTTTGAAGAAATTGTCAGTCAGATTTTTGATAAGTTTGAAGAAAAATGCTTAACTTGCATTAAGGATTCAAATAAGAAGCTTTCAGAAATTGATGAAATTATTTTAGTTGGTGGTTCAACTAGAATTCCTTACATTCAGAATTTTGCAAAGAGAATTTTTGGTAAAGAACCTAATAAATCTATAAATCCTGATGAAGCCGTTTCTCTTGGTGCTTCTATTCAGGCTGCGGTTCTTGCTGGTGATAATTCAATGGGTGATGTTGTCCTTCTTGATGTTACTTCACTTAGTTTAGGTATCGAAACTATGGGTGGAGTTATGACTAAGATGATTGAAAGAAACACCACAATTCCTACTAAGAAAACTGAAATCTTCAGTACAGCTGCCGATAATCAGCCTGCTGTTGATATTAGAGTATTTCAGGGAGAACGTGAACGTGCTGAAGATAACAAGTTTATTGGTACATTTAAGCTTGATGGCATTCTTCCTGCTCCTCGTGGCGTTCCTCAGATTGAGGTCACGTTTGACCTTGATGCTAATGGTATTCTGACTGTTACAGCTGTTGATAAAGGTACAGGTAAAGAGCAGCATATTACTATTACTGCAAATTCCGGCCTTTCTGAAGAAGAAATTAACAGAATGGTCAAAGAAGCTGAGGCTCATGCGGAGGAAGACAAGAAGTTCAGAGATGAACAGATGACTCTTAATATGGCTGATTCAACTATCTTTAATTTGGAAAAGACTATGAAGGAAAATGAAGATAAGATTCCAGCTGATTTAAAGACTACAATTACTACTAAACTTGATGAATTGAAGGCTGCAAAGGAAGCTAAGGATATTGAAAAGATTAAATCAATTCATGAATCACTTCAACAGGAGATGATGAAGATTGGTGAAGCTATTTATAGTCAGCAAAAGCAGCAACAGGCAGCTCAAAATTCTACAACAACTGAAAATACAGAATCTAATCAGCAAAATAATGATGGCACTGTAGATGCAGAAGTTGTTGAATAAAAACAATTAAAAATAAATTAATAAAAAATCCTCTTCGGAGGATTTTTTATATCTAATCATATTAATTGAAAAGTAAATCTTTTAACTGAAAAATTAAGTCTTAACCCATCAGTTAAGACTTTATTTATAAATATATTAAAAATAAATTTTTGGAAATTTATAAAAATGAATAAAGATTTTATATCCACATATTTAAATA
>CAMYZH010000055.1 GCA_947303785.1 uncultured Clostridium sp. | reverse complement strand
CAATGCAAAGATTAAAAGAAGCAGCTGAAAAAGCTAAAATAGAATTATCAGGAATTGCATTAATTCCAATAGCTTCATATTCTTCAGCAACAGATTCAGATATAATCTGTTTTGTAAGTTCATTAACTTCCTTGCTTCTTGTACTACCTCTTGCCATTGTTAGTAATGATTGTGTAACATCTTCAACTTTATTTTCAACATTTAATACTACTCTTTCTCTACCAGTTATTTCATCCCTAACAATTTCTGGTTCGATATCAAACAGGTTAATAATTGTTTGTGAATTTGGACTTATTACCACATTAACTCCACCTAAAGCTTCTGCAACAACTCCATATTCTCCTTCAGCATCAAGTGCTAAACTTTCAATTCCCATAAGTACTGAACTTCTGGCAGTAAGTGTTTTTATTGTAACACCCTTACCAGCACCAGATTTACCAAATATAACCATATTGTAATTTGTTAATGTTGGGCTAAAATTATCAAACAATATTGGTAATCCTGTTTGTCTATTAAATCCAAGAGGAATACCTTTTTCATGTCCTATTTCTGATGTAAAAAATGGAAAAACTGTAGACATTGAACGTCTATCAAATGTATGTTCCTTCTTAATCTTATTATCCAAAAATGGCATATTTGATCTGAAAGCTTCATCTTGAATTGCCCATGCTGGTTTAACACCTATTAAATTTTTTGACATTTCTGCAGACAATAATTCTGTATATTTATCAAGTTCAGCAACACTATATGCAAATAATGTGCAAACTATTGAAGAATTGAACAGTTTGTTGAATCCTGCTGCTATTTGATCTCTAAGTTCTTCGGCTTCAGCTCTTTTTTGTGCTAGAATTCTTTCTCTGTTTATATCTCCTCTATCCCAAGCAACAATTCTTTCTGATTCTAGCTCGTTGATAGTTCTATTTAATTCAGTTTGAGAAGTATTTTCACTAACAGGATTTATGAAAACTGATACATTTAGGTCACCAAATGTATACATGCCTCTTAAAAATTCGGGAAATGTACACATTCTAGGGATTGTTGATACTATCATACTTCTAGCGTATCTTGTTCTTCCTGCTGCTATTTGAAGATAATTTGGATTTGTAGCATCAATTCCTGAAGGTGCAATTAAATCTTTTAATCCTTTTCTATTTTTTTCCAAAAAACTTTCTGCCTTTTCTGTATGACTTTGTTGTTCTAATATTTCATCATTAGCTCTTTTCTCTTTTTTCTTCATTGCTTTCCTCCTTACCTTTTATCCTTAGTTTTCATCTTCTTTTTTTACTTTAGCAACTTTTGCTTTTTTTATTTCTTCTTTTGCACCTTTGTATGTTGCCTCATCTAATTGATCTTTATATTGATCTACTAGTTCTGTGGCTTTTTCTTTAATTCTTTGTTCTTTTTTCAATTCTTCTATTTGTTTATATTTGTCAGCCCTAACAATACTTTCAGTAGCAAGGTCTAACGCTTGTTGTGAAATTTCTGCATCTAGCTTGGCTTGTTTCTTTTCTAATACATCTTTTCCTGTTGAATATAAGGCATCATATTGTCCATCTAATGCTTTAGAAATTTGTAATAATTCTGAATCGTCTCTATTGTATGCGATATATAATAATTCAGCAATTTCTTCTGAACTTAATATTTTGCTTGTTACTTCTGAAGCCTGCAATGCTCTAATAGTTGTTTGGCATCTAGTGTATAATTCTGAAAAACACATATTATCAAGATCATCTTGCGGAACATCTGAAGGTGCTCCAGCCTCACTTGCAAAATATGAAATAACTAAGTATGTACGTTGTTGCAAAACATTTTTATTTAAGCTCATTCTTGCAACATACTCCGCTATATCTAGGCCATAGTCCAAAACTCGTTCTTTTCTCTTTTTCTCAAATTGAAGTTTTTGTAGAAGTCTTTCATTTTTCGTGTCTTTAGCATTTTGAATTCTTGCATTAACTTTTTCAATATCTTGTGCAACTTCAGATACTTTGTTTTTATATTCATCTACAATTTCTCTTAAGTTCAAACTTCTTGTTTGAATATATAGTTGAACTGGAAATCTTAATGTGTTTAAGAATTGTACAAATCCTTCTTCTACTGCTATTTTTTCGTCTTCAGACATTAAGTCGTAATTAACTCCAGAACATTGCAAAATCATAATATATTGAGTTCTATTTTTTCTAATTATCATATTGTCCTTAACTTCATCAAATTCCATAAACTTAAAAATAGATTCTCTTGGCATACCGTTAAAATCTTTTAATTCATCATTTTCTATTCCCATTGTTTCTTCTTGTTCTTGAGCTTCTTTCCTGCTATTTACATAAACAGTTAAAAAATAAGCTGCAATTAATGCAAATATTATAAATACTAATATTGCTAATACAATTTGAAGTATTGTAATAAGATTCATCTATTTTTCCTCCTTTGTGTATACATACATTTTTTTATTTTTCTTGAATTTTATCCACCTTGCAATTATCTCACTTAATGGTTCACCACCAATTTTTTTAGTAACTTGTATTCCTGAAATTGTAGGAATTTTAAAAGCTCCTATTCCGTATCCGATCAATGCGAATACCGCTGTAATTATTATTCCTACCATTTTTAGACCTATGATATTAAATATTAATAAAAAGATTAACCCAAATAAAATACCACATACTGTTGATATTAATGATTTTACTGTAAATATATAAAAAATTCTTGTTTCACCTTTAAGATTTCTTGGGATATAATATGTACCCATATCCTTCCTCCTTTGTTTTTATAAATTAGAACTAACTAATATATTATATACTATTTTCCATATTGCTGTTGCTCCTAGAACTACTACAGCTGATACTACTAATCCTATTAATTGTTGTTTTAATTTGGCTGCTTCATCTGGAGTAGCAAACATGTATTTTATACCTAAAACTATAGTAACTCCAACAATAACAAATATTCCAATTACTGTTAGTGTATTGATTAGCGGAACTATTACTGCACTTATTCCATTCGCATCTATACCTGTTTCTCCACCTTTTCCTTTATCCATCCAAGATTTTATTGCAGCACTCATCTCGTCAAAATTTTTAACTGATGTTGCAGCAAATGTTTTTGGTTGAAATGTGTTTATTATTAGTAATGCTGTAATAATATTAAAAACTATTTTAATGATCTTCATATTAATGATTCTCATACAGTTTCCCCCTTATTATACTAATTATTATAATTATAATACATTTAAAGACATTTTTTCAATATTTTTTCGTATTTTGTAACCATATTGTCATAATTTTCTAAAAAAAGTTGCAAATATAAAAAAAGAGTACAATATGTTCTAATTATTTTGAACTATTTGTACTCAACTTTTACTATATTATATTTTATGAGATTTGTATTATATCTCACTTCCTGCTTCTGTAATAAATTGTTTTATCAAACCTATTATTCCTGAAGCCCCAAAAGCTAATACCGCACCCACTATGTATAAAACAGCGTGATGCTTTATATCTGCTTTTCCTTCTGGTGCACCTGCCATAAATTTTATTGCAAGTACTATAAGCATTATAACTCCAACACCTATTGTAACAACTTGAAATACTCCAACTGTTACATCTACAGCCTTTGAAAAGCTATCAACTTGGCTTGCATTTGGATTAATTCCATCTACTCCAGTAGCTAGCACTTGATTTGCTTGAAATAAAATAAAAGCACTAATTATTAAAAATGAAATTATACGAATTATTCTCTTTTTATTCATTTTTATCCCTCCTATGGCATTATATCTTTTACATATACTGCTACCAATTTTACTAATGATACAGCGCCAAATACGAGTATGCCACCAATGATAAAAGGAATTAATCTTTTCTTTACTTCAGCTCTTTCGTCTGGAGAACTATACATGAATTTTATAGCCAATATTAATAATGCTATTACTGCAATTCCTCCACTTATGAATTGTAAAATTCCTAATATTGTATTTCCTAATGTGTATAATGTTGAAACTCCTGAATAGTCAGGTCCATTACCTACTATTGCAACTGGGTCAACTTCAGCATATACACTTTTAAATAATCCTAATATACATGTCATTATCAAAAAAGCATATATTGTTTTCTTTAACTTTTTATGCATACTCTCACCTTCTTTTGATAAAAAAAGATTATCACAAAAATGATAATCTCTTTATTCTGTTTTTTTATATTCTACTCATGGATTTCTGTAGCAAATTGACTAATTAATCCTAGGATTCCTGAAGCGCCAAATAGAACTACAGCTCCAACTATATATAGGACAGCACTTTTCTTGATATCTGCTTTTTCAGCAGGTGCTGCTGAAATATATTTTATTGCTAATACTATTAACATAATAACTGCTATTGAAACACCAATAACTTGTGTAACACCAAGAATTACATTTAGTACTCTTGCAAATGCTGTTGAAGTAGTACTTGTATGATCTTCATTAACTCTTGGTATATCAGTTGTTGCTGCTAATGCTACATTATTTAAACACATAGCTATCATTGCTACCATTAATGCTATAGATATGATTTTAACTATCCTTTTCTTATTCATATTTTTTTCCTCCTTTATACTGAAATAATCATTTTTTACCTTATACACTAAAAATTGTAACATATTATTTCTTTTTTGTACATACCTTTTTTTATTTTTTTCCTAATTAATTTTATTTTTGGTATATTTTTCTTGTTTTTTAATAAACTAATATTGACAACAGTTAAATTTATGTGGTATACTTGTAAAGTACTTAAGAAATATCGCGGGGTGGAGCAGTTGGCAGCTCGTCGGGCTCATAACCCGAAGGTCGTAAGTTCGAGTCTTACCCCCGCAACCAACCAAGCCGATAAAGCGTATGCTTTATCGGCTTTTAAATTTTATATCATTCTTAACATTTCTTTTTCAAATTCTCAATTTCTATTTCAAGTTCTTTGATTATTTCATCATAATAATGGCTTATTTGTTCTAATCTTTCATTAGATAGCAAGTCAAGCAGTTCGGGATTTTCTTCTATTTCTTGAACTAGTCTATTCCTTTCCAATTTTTTTTGAACCTCATCATTTATTTTATATCTTAATTTCTCTTCAAATACTTTCTTTTCTTCTCCTGCAGTCAATATAATATCTTTATGCTCTGCGTTAACCTGCTTATTCTTTAATTTTCTTTTAAAGATTGTTTTTAAAAGCCTTTTTATTCTGCTAAAAATATTGTCATTAACTTTTATTAAAGCTTTTTCAGTTATATGATCTTTCAATTATTACTCCAATCTATTTCCAAATAATTTACCTCTTGTTTTTCTTAACTCTTTTAATAATCTATTTTTCCTTTCTTGCTGCATACTAATCGTATTTTTCAACTGTTCTCTATGTCTATCTGATGTTTCATTAGAAATTTGTTTATCTCGAACTGTAGGATGGTTAAAATCCATTTGAGGGAACCCTTGCAAAGGATATGGTCTATAGTCAACATATTTATCTGTAAGCTCTTGTATGTTTGCTAATGCTTGCCTAGCATTTCCTGTATAACGTTCTTCAATCAAGCCGTGTCCAAAACTAGCATATTTTTTATCACAAACTATTCCCATGTTAATTAATATATTCATTAAGTCTCTATATGCATCTGGTTTACCTTTAAGTGCAACATCATATTCTGAAATCAAATCTGAAACAAAATCGTGGTCTAATGCTCTTTTTAACATTCCATATAAAATTGCTTTATTTGTATTATTTTCCTCACTTCCACAACCTCTCAACGTTCTTCCTAGGTTAATTGTTGGTTTTTGAAATACTTGATAAAAATCAATATTTGACTCTGTTTCTAAATTCAAGGCTCTATCTTCAATAGTAGTATACTTTGGTCTGTCTTTTCCTGCTAAAAAGTAAGTGAATATTTCTCCCATTTCCTGTGCTAAGAGCTCTTCAATCATAAGAAAGCCTGCTCCAAGTAGCTTTGGATTTTGTGGTTCAACCTCTTTTTTCCCTTTTTTATACATAACGTCCGGATAAGTACAATAAAAATCTTCTATCATCGGATTATTATGAATATTAAATAGTATATGTCCTAGTTCATGAAATAAATATAATCTTCTAACTTCTTGAGGTGTTAGGTTTCTTTTTCCTGAATACTTTTTCATATTACTATTTATTTGTATACATTTTTTGTCTCGCCTTGTTCTTCCGTAAACTCCACTGTTTTGCTCAGGTAAGTACTCTATATATCTACAATCTTCTTTTAGCCTATCGAGTATTTTTGATATGTTGCCATTGTGAAATAAACCTGTTTGTTGTCCAGCTAAAAAAAATCCTTCCATCATATGTATTATTTCTGGTAAATCTTGAAGGAATTGATCTTGCGTACGCTCTTCTTTTGTCTTTAATTCTTCATTACTACATCTTTTGGAAAATGAATCTAACATTAGTCTTTTTACGTAGTAATCAATTTCGGGATTTGAACTAGTTTTTGGATATTTAAAACTAAATTTGGGATATTGTCTTTTTATCCAGTTATCCAGTTTGACTTTATCTATTTTTTGGCTATGTTCTTCCACCTTTTCTCTCCTAAAAATTTCATTTGTATTTTATTATATAAGTATGATCATTTTCAATATTCTTTTCTGGAACAGACTTTTGTTTTACTTCCCTCTAATATTCTAGCTATTATATACTACCGTGTCCTGTTCGTTGTGAATCTCTACCTATTTGTCTTAATTGTTGCATTAGACTTCCTTTTTGTATTTTTCCTGTTTGCGGTGTTGTAGAATCTAAATAATATGTTTCATCAAATCTTCCATTCAGTTTCACTTGCGGTGGCGTATTTCTATCAAATGCCATTAGAATTCCTTGTGTAGGATAATAAAGTCTAGAATAATATTCTAGTTCTCCATTAGCACCTTGTTTACAAGCGACCTTAAGTCTTTGATATAAATCATCCTTATAGTTAGTACTTGACTCTATTATACTTCCAGTTGTAATCTGGGCGCCAATTGCTTTAGGTTTTTTTTGGGGTACGCAAAGTATAATAGACATGTTGCCACCTCTATGATTATATTCTAACAAACGCTTTGCTGTTAAGTTTAACGGAGAAAGTGTATCAGCGTGTATTCTTTTGGTTTCATATTCTCTATTTAATTCTCCCATTTCTCTCGAATGGTTTTTAGCCCATTCTTCTAGACTAGTCAATTCTTCTGAAGTAATGTTACTGTCTCTTAATATATCCATACGCGTATCTTTATCATATCTACTATGATTTGGATTACTAAAAATAGTCACCCCTTTTTCTAGGATGCTATCTTCACTTCCGTTCCATGTAGAATGTATCATTAAAGTGTAGCCATTTTCTTTTATCCAAGCATTTATCAAATTAATTCTTTTAAGCATTTTTTCTCCAATTATTCTTTTTGCTTGTTCTTCTGTTAAATCTCCAATTTCATATAACATATTTGTTCTTCCTTTCTTTCTCCTGTCTATTTGTGGTGAATTTATATTATTACTGTATCATAATCATTAGATATTTTCAATAACTAACTTCGTATGATGAGCTCAATTTAACCTCAACTTCCCTTAAATATGAAAAATATTAAAAAAGTATTGTAAAAATGTAAAATGTGAGTTATAATGAATTAACTATCAATTGATAATTAGTTCATCTAAGGAGCGATTAATTTGGATGTAGAAAATATACTCACAAAATTAAAAAAGACTTGAAAGATAAGACATATGACTATGTGCCAACAGGTAAAAATAAAATTTCAAGAAGAAAATTTGGATTAACAATGTATGAAATTGAAGACTTTTTATTAGACTTAGGAAAAGAGGATTTAATAAAAGGTCCAGTTCCTGATTATGATTGTCCAGGAGAAGATGTCTTTATATTTAAAAAAGAAATATTGAATGGGATAATATTTTATGTAAAAATAAAAGAAAAAAATAATCAAATAAAAATATTGTCATGCCATGAAGATGAATAATTTAGGAGGTGGAATTATGGAATATAATGAAAATATAAAAATTAGAAAAGTAACCACTGAAGTTAAAGGCATAGAAATAACTTTTGATGAATATTACAGAATAGATCCAAATACAGGTGAGGAAATATTTGATCGTGAATTAGAGATAAAAAATGATGCAAATTTATATGATATTTATAAAAAGCAAAAAGGATTATTAACTAATGCAGAAATAAAAGAGATAAGAAAAAAATATGAAATGAATCAAAAAGAATATGCTTTAGCGATTGGATTTGGGGAAGTAACAGTAAATAGATTTGAAAATGGAGCTATACAAACAGAAGCAACAGATGCAATAATGAGATTAAGTGAAGACCCGGATAATATGTATAATTTATTAGTAAAGAATCAGATTAATATTCCGGAAAAAATTTATGAGGCTTTTTTAAAAAGAGTTAATGAATTAAGAGTATTAAAATCTCATAGAATTGCAGAATACAATGAAGAAAAAATATCAAGTTACGAATTTAATACAACAGATATTAATGATGTTGCAGATAATGTGATTGAAAAATACAATAAGCAATATGAATTATTAAATGAACAATATAAAGTAGATACCAATTGTGAATATATTACACCATTAAAACTTCAAAAATTATTATATTATATTCAAGGTTTGTCATTGTGTATATTTGGAAAACCTGCATTTACAAATAAAATTTACGCTTGGGACTATGGACCAGTTGTAGATGAAATATATCAAAAATATAAAACTAAAGGGAAAAAACCAATATCAACTCCAAAAAATATAAATAAAATTTGTGAAGGACTAAGTAATATTATAGATATTGTTGTTGAAGGATATGGTAAGTATAATGCATTTAGTTTAATAGACTTGACACATCAAGAAACTCCATGGAAAGATACAAAAAAAGATATGGAAATAACACAAGATAGTATCAGAGAATATTTTAACAAAGTTTATAATAGTTAATAAGAAATAGGCGGGATAATATATAAGGTCTCGTCTATTTTTATCTTTATAGATTTAATTGCCTACGACTGTACTATGACTGTACTTTTGAATAGTGCAACTCAAAGAATGCTTAAATATTAACACTTTCAGAAAAGAGAGTATATACCCCTCAACCAATAAATAAGAAACTAGGTAGTTTTTGTACTGACCCCAAAAAGTTGGACAGTATAAATTAGGCAACTAACATGGAAT
>CAMYZH010000054.1 GCA_947303785.1 uncultured Clostridium sp. | reverse complement strand
GATGCAAATACCGTCCATATTAAATATGGTAATTGCAACAAGCCTGCGACTTTATTCTTTTCATAAAACTTATATATCATATCTGCCACTAATAAAGCCAAACATATAATCCATACAAAAGCAAATAATCTCCATTTAAAAATAAAAAATGCTATCGGCCATAATGCATTAAAGAACAATTGCACATAATAGATACTATTAATATCTTTTGATATTAAATCATCACTTTTTAGTATTCCATAAGATATTCCCATTAAAACATAAAGTATAGTCCATACTACAGGAAACACTTTTCCTGGTGGCGCAAGCATAGGCTTTTGCAATTCATTATAATCCATAGATGATGAAATAAGTAATCCAACAATAGCACCAACAAGTACAGGAATTAAAATGGATTTAAAATAAATTTTAAATTTATTCATAAAAAAGCACCTCTTAGTAAGTAGTGTATGAAATTTTTTAAAATTTATAACTATAATCTTTAAATTTGTGTGTCAAAAAAGGGCGTCCCATTTGACACTAGTATGTCAAAAAAGTCCGTCCCGTTTGACACTCTAAAACTTTAATTCTCTATATTCATTAATCTCAATATTATATATTTTTCTATAAATATCATCACAATTATAAAATGTAAGTTTCTCTTCATCTATTCCTAATTTTTTTACCATATCATATACTTGTTTTTCTGATTCTCCTTCGATTTCCATATATGTAGGTATTTTAGGCCAAGTATCAATATCTATTTCAACTCCATCTAATTCATACTGTATTCTTTTGTTTTCTTGAAAACTTCTATATTCGAATCCTATATTTTTCATAAATTCTTTAGCATCATCTATGCTACTAACTTCAAATTCAACTTCTTTCGTTCCATCTATTGTATTACTAACAATGTCTTTAAATGCCATCGTTGTTTTCTTTCCATTAGTACGAAGTCTAATCCATTTTCCATTTTCAGCAGGTCTTAAATCATAGATATATCTTTTTTGGTCAAATTCACCAACTCTAATAGCTCCTATCTCACTGAGTTTGTTTTCCATTTCTGCTATATCAATTTCTAAAACTCTAATTTCAAATTCTGTTTTCATACTATTCACTAAACTCCATTGAATTCATTATTTTTTGGAACTCATCACTATTAAATGTTTCTAGTACATTTGCTTTATCTATATCTGTATATTCTAAACTACCAAAAATGCAAACTGCCCTATTCTCATCATTTTCTCCCCTTAAATATACATTAAAACTGACTGAATATTTATCACCTAAATATGAATATCCATCATATTTATTCCACTTATATTCCTTAAATCCTTCTGTTTTACTTCTATCGTTTTTTATATTCTCATAACTTGTATCTGTACTCTCAAAATAATACATCTGAAGTTCAACATTTTTTTCTTTATTAACCATAGTCAATTTAGCAAATCTTCCGCTATCCTGATTTATGTTTTTGACAACATATTGAGAATCTACAGGAACCTTTAATTTTAGGGTATAACCCGAATTATTATCTTTAAATTCAATTTCTTTACTTTGACTACTTTGATCACTCTGTTCGTTTTTATTTTGACCACATCCTGTAAATGTACAACAAATGATAGTCATAAGCACTATAGCTAAAAATGATAATACAAACTTTTTCATATTTTCCTCCGATATACTAAGAGTGTTACTTTTAGCTCTTAGGCCATTTTTAATCGTTCATCAAGTTTAGATAGCAATTCCTCTACATCTTTATACATGATAAGGTCAATCTTATTATTTCCGCCTATCATAGCACTAATATTAGCTTTTTCATCACATAATGCTATAACTTTTTTTCCTAAACTTACTGCATAAGAAACCTCATATCCAACTCCTAATGAAGGGGTTGAAACTTCAGCAATAACCATATCACACTCATTAATCCACTTTAAATCGCGAAGATATCTTTCTTCTAACGAAAAATTTTCTTCCAATTTATTAACATTAGGATTTGCAACATGTTTGTCAAGAACTTCTCCATATTTTTCTAATAATTCATTGATATGTATAAAAACATCAACTTTTTCTCTTCCACCTCTAATTGCTCCTGCAAAATAAAATTTATACATTTTTCATTCCACCTCTATTGTTTCATCATTTTCTAATAATTCATATTCAACTTCATATTTTTCAAACATTTCCTTAATATAATCAAAATCAGGTGGAAATTTTGGATTATCCATATGAACTGGTATAGTTAAAGTTGCTCCCACTTCTTTTGCATATAATGCCGCTTCAAAAGCTGACATTGTAAGTCCATGTCCGGTAACTGGAATAGCTAATATATCTGCTTTATATTCATTTTTAAAACAAATTGTATCACTTGTTGCATATAACCTGTTTTCACCATCATCTATAATATAGCCAACATTTTCATTTATCTCATTTCCTTTTAATAAAGGCTGATAACCGTGTATTGCATGCACTACCTCTATTGATATATTATTCTCTAGGTTTAATATATCATTTTCCTTAATAACCTTAATTTGTAAATTTTTATATGCATTTTGAACTTCTTTAGTAGAATATATAATAATATTTTTATCTAATTTTTCAAGAACACTTGAATTGCAATGATCTGGGTGTTTGTGTGTTATTAGTATAATATCTACACTGTTCCACACATTAAAATACTCCTCCTTATATTTCAAAGCTCCCGAATCTATAAGTATTTTCTTTCCTTTAGTCTCAATTAATAAACATGATTGTGGATATTTTGTAATTTTCATAAAATATAAACTCCTTTCATTATTATACAAATTTATTTTACTTTATTATCATATAATTGAATAAATATTCCAGAGATAATAATTATTAAACCAATTATAGCATAAATACTAATTCTTTCTTTTAAAATCAAGCCAGTCCATATCAAAGACAAAAAAGGAGTTATATATGCTAAATTAGAAATCTTTGCAGTTTCCTCTTTGTCTAGTGCTAATGCCCAACACGTAAAAGCAATTGCAGATGTAAACACTCCTCTCCACAATAAACCTAATAATTGTTTGCCTTGTGGAATAAACCACTCTTTTGCAAATACTATATAAACTAGTGATACTAAAAATGAAAACATATAAAATAACATCATACTTAAGTGTTTATTATAGTTTTTCTTTTTATTAATTGCAGAAAACAATCCATATGAAATAGCAGCTATTATACAAAACAAAGCTCCAATTACAGTTTCTCTTTCGATTTTAAAAAGGTTTCCATTACTCGTTACTACAATTACACCTAAAAAAGATAAAATAATAGCAACAATTTTTCGAAATGTCATGTGTTCTTTTAAAATTATACAAGCAAATATAACTGTCATAATTGGCCACAAATAATTAATTATAAATGCTTGTGATGCCTGCATTTTACTTATTCCTAAATACAAAAATAGATTATAAAGAAAAGTTCCTAAAAGACCTATTCCCGCAATTTGTATATAATCTATTAGCTTATAATTCTTTAATTGTTTAATATTTCCCTTTATAATATTTTCCAAAAGTAAATATTATGCTGCAAAAAATGAGCCAAATAGAAGTATTTGCATACTGTTTATACTATCTAGCAAAATCTTTGATATTGTAGCTGTTGTTGACCATAAAACAATTGATATTCCTGCATATATGTATTGTTTTTTCAAAACCTTTCTCTTCTCCTTTTATTAGCTTACTTTGTATTAATTTATCACATATTTTTTATGTTGTATAGATTTTACTTGAAATTTTTAAATACAACTATTGCCCTCTAATCTCAATAACTGATTATATTTTATAATTCTATCTCCTCTTCTAGGTCCTCCAATTTTTATATATGTAGAATTTAGTGCTACCGCTAAATCGCACATAAAACTATCTTCTGTCTCTATTGATCTATGAGAAACACATGTTGACATATGTTCTTCTCTAGCTTTATTAAAAGTCCTTATAGTATCAGTTAAAGTTCCAACTTGATTCATTTTTATAATAATTCCATTTGCAAGTTCATTATTGATATATTTGGCCTGAGTGGCAAATATATCATCACCAAAAACACTTATTTTTTTATGCTCTAACCTCATTTTTTTCCAGTGTTCTTCATCTTCTGAATCATATGGATCTTCAACATATGTTATATTATAATTTCTTATATATTTATCTATTATTTTACTAAACTCATTTGAATTCAGCTCTTTTCCTAGATATGTATACATATTATCTTTAAATAAGTGTTCTGCTGCTACATCAATCGCAATACTAACATCTTTTTCATAACCTAACTTTTTTATTGCATTAATAACCATTAAAAACTTTTCATCTACATCCATTTTTTCAACAATCATTCCACTAGAATTCCCATATCCACTTAATAAACCTTTTTCTTTTATCTTTTTTTCTATATATGAATAAATTTCTAAAATTGGTTGTATTGCCTCTGAAAAAGGATGTATATCTACTGCTATCATAATGTTTTGAATTGATCCATTTTCTTTAAGATTATGAACGCCTCCTGAAAAGATTGTCACCAAAGGAATTGGTGATTTTTTATTATGAGTACAATTTGCAATATCTGCTATGTATTGTGTTAATGTAATATTTTTAGCTATAGCCATTAATCTTGCAAAACATAATGAAAAAGGTAAACTGATATTAGTTCCAATGTGTTTTATATACTTACTCAAAATATTATCAAACTCAATTTGGCTTTGAAAATTTTTATTACCAATTTCTCTTATCATTTCTTTTAAACTATCATCATTAATTTTACTTGAAGTAAATAATTCTCTTTTCCCAGGAATTATTGCTGATGGTGCTGATGCTCTCTCTTTAATTAAATCATTGATTGACATTTCAACTTCAATTGTTTCTTTTCCAGCAGAATTCAATATTTTTCTCAGATTTACATTTTTTATTTTTATCACAACAATCTCCCCAAAAAATCTCCTACATCACTTCTTTCTCTTCGTCTAAAAGTTGCTTTATTCTCTTATCTAAATTATGATTTTTTATATAATAATAAACAGCATTAGGAACAAACTCCTTCCACTTTCTTCCCTCCTGTATACATTTCCTAATATCAGATGCACTTAATCCTTTATTTTCTAGTGTTACTCTCCACAATACTTCCACATCTAACTTTAAATCTTCTTTTAATGTTTTTAATTTTTCTTCACCCCACTCATCATATATTGTCATATAATATTTCGCATCTAATGGAGCATAATTAAAAATCTTTTCCTGAAAATTAATTGGAAATGGAACAATATCAAATTCTTCTTGTTTTATTCCTGCTTCTAACATTGAATACTTTATGCATTCCATTCTTTCAAAATATGTTAATGGATTTGAACTTTTCTTTGATCTATGCGGATTGCTTAAAGTGTATTTTGTAAGATCTGCTTCTGGATTACAAATTCCTATTATTAAGTGTTCACATCTTCTTTTCCCTTCTAATAAATATTTCATATGATCATTATGTAATACTTGAAATCTGCCATGTATTACTCCTACTTTATCCATTTAAATCACCTCTATACATAAGTATATAAGGCTTATAAGAGACCGTAAAATGAATAATTCGACATTAGTTATTACTTTAAGTTATTTCTAATTTTTTATAAAATAGCTTTTAACAATTTTTATAAAACGTTTTAAATCATCAAACATATTATCTTTATTTATGTAAATTCCAAATTCAATAGGCTTTACCTTGAATTCACAATCTAAAATACAGAAATCATTTTTTAGAGTATCTTTCGGTATAAACTCTTTTGTTACTAATCCAATACTATCATCAGCTTTAAGAATCTCCACCATTGTTAAATAAGTTATATTTTTAATTTCTTTAAAGTCTTCTGCCTTGCAGTTTATAGATTCAAAGAAATTTCTAGTTGTTTCAGATGTTTTTCTTGGCATATAAATAGTATTATTTTGAATATCTTTTAATGTAATTTTTTTATCTTTCCATTTAGAATTATTATTTGCAATCAAAATATCGTGAAGTTCTCCAAGTTTTATAAATTTTATTTTTTCAAATCCTGTTTTTAAATCCATCTTTTTAGAAAACATAATATCTAATTGATTATTTTGTAATTGTGACATCATTACTTCATTATCACTATTAAATCGATTTATTTTTGATTCTGAATATTCTTTATAGTAGTTAATTAAGCATTTGCTAAACATTGAATTAAGTAATGTTGTGTGAGTCCCTAAATTTATTTCTCTAGATTTATAATATTTTTTCTCTGCATTTTCTAATAAGTCAATTGCATCCTTTATTTTACTATATAATTCTTTTCCTTCATCTGTTAGAACTATTCCATGATTACTTCTTATAAATAATTTTACTTGCAACATATTTTCTAAATTTTTAATGTGTTTCGTTACGGCAGGTTGTGTTAAATTTAATTTTTTACTTGCCTTTGTCAAATTCTCTTCTTCTGCTACTGTTTCAAATATTCTATATAGTTCTAAATTTACCATTATTATTTCTCCTCACTAATATGAATTTTCTCTCAAATAAAATACTTTTCATCTATCAATGGATATATTTCTATTGCTGGTTCTTCATAAGGATGTGCCTTTCTTAATTCTTCCAATACTTTTTTTACTTTATCAACTTCACAAACAAACTCTAACTTTTCTTCTTCTACATATTCCATTTTATTTTTTTCTCCAATAAATGGATTAGCATTATCATTAGGTTTAAAAGTACCTAATGACTTAGTTGCAGATGTACAACACGTGTAATTTCCTATAATACCTGCACCTGCATTACAAACTGCATTTCTAACATTTTCTACATATTCTAATGGAATTGTTACAAATATATTGACTCTTTCAATATCAAAATTCATCTTCATATTTTTTCCTCCAATATGTTTTACTAAACTTAAAATTCATCAAACATAATTCACTTATTTTATCTATAATACCATATTTCACATTCACCATTATCAAAAAACATTTCTAATTCATACTTTAATAGTCCATTAACATATATTTTATTATATATCAACTCCAAATCATCAGTATGACCTTTTATTATATTCCAGCCTTTTTCGGGCAAAAGAATATTGCAATTGGCATTTTCAATGGTCCCATTCTTTAATCCTATTACATATTCTATTGAATTTTCTGTCCAGTTATATCCTAGCCCCATTAAATTTTCTCTGTCATATAATCGAGACATCTCATCCCAAAACTCACCTATTGTTGTATATTGTTCATTATTTCTTGTTGAAAAAACTTTACTAATTCCTCTAAATATCATTATTATAGCTTTACCCTTTCAGTATTCTCATTAAATTTTGCAATTTTTTTTAACTTATATTGTTTTTGCAGCATTCAAAATATCTTCCTTTAATTCCGATATACTTGGATTATTAATATAATGTTTTAAATAATATACCATATCATAAATTGCTAATCTTTTATACAAATTATCAATGTGTATAATGGCCGGATAGTACTTTTCAACATACATCATAATATTCTCATAATCTTCTAATTTTGTATATTTTTCTGTTTCTTCACTAGCAAATTTCCATGGTTTTCTAATCATTCTATATAAAATATCTAATTCAAAATCTCTAGGTGCATAAATTGATCTTTCAAAATCAATAAGTTTAATTCTGCCTTCATTATAAAAAATATTATCAAAATGTAAATCATTATGAATAAGTACAAATTCTTTTGATTTCAAATATTTATCAAATTTAGAATATGCATTATTCAGAAGTATTTGTTCTTCATTGTCAAATAGATTTAATTTCTTTGCTTTTTCATATTGACAGCTAAATAGTTCACTTGTTTTTTTACCCCAATCATAACTTTCTCCTATATTGCTGTGAAACTTTTTCATTGCATCACATAACTGCTTTATTATATCTTCTCTTTGATTTTCATCTAAAGTGTACCATACATTATATAAAGATACACCTTTAATTTTTTCTATAATTTCATAATAATATGGAACTACATTTTTTTCTATATTTGAATAATAAAGTTTTGGAATTAAACTATTGTCCACATTTGCATTATAAAATTTAATCTCTTTTTCAAAATTTTTCTCATTATTGGGATTAGTACAAATTTTAACAACATATATGTCATTCACAACATATATTGTATTTGTAAAACCTACATTTATCTTTTCGTATTTTGCATTTTCTCCAAATAATTTTTTGTTTTGTTCTATAATATTATTAATTACTTCTATATTAATCACTTCCTGTTATTTTAATTTTGAAATTGAAATTACCTCGCAGTGGTTTATATAGGCACGATTGCAGTGCCTATATAAACATGTATAATGTTCAATTGATATATTAACGGTGCAATACAACACTTTTTATAAAATCTTTTTCTAGCAATTTAATTTTGATAATATATCCTCTATTATTGCATCAAATTTGATTAATGTTATTCCAAAACACTTCTTTCCTAAATCTTTTAAAGATGCTCCTATATGATAAACATACTTTCTATCTAAAATCAAAAATCTGTCATGAAATTTTTCCGTATATTTTACTTCTAATTTTGGATACTGTATATTGAATTTATTTATATCTTTCGAATTAAGTTTTGTATCTTTTTTGGTATAGATTTTCACATTTACCTTATCATTCTTCTTAGACAATATATTTAAAGTATCTAGATCCACATAGTTATCTATTAATATAATTTCATTTTCTGCTTTCGTTATTAGATCAATCATCATACTAAAAGCATCATAAACTTGTCCATCAAAAAATACTTTTTGTTCTACATTATCTTTAATTTGAAATTGATTAAAAACTTCTTCAAATTTCTTATCATAATCTAATAGCTTATATTCTACATTTGTTAACCTTTCAAACACTTGCGCATTATTATATATGAAATGTCTCATTTCAACAAATGCCCTCATTATATTTATACTAACTTTTACAGCTATATCATTTTTTAATAAACCTGAAAGCATTGCTATGCCTTGCTCAGTATACACATAAGGAAGATACTTTTCGCTTCTGTATTTTATATTTTCATATGTGGTTCCATTTTGGAACCACATTTTTTCCATTTCGTCTTCTGTTAGCTGAAAACAAAAATCTTCTGGAAATCTTTCAATATTTCTTTTCATAGCTTTGTTGATATTCTTTGTTAAATAATGATATTTTTCTGCTACATCACTATCCAGCATTACTTGTTTTCCTCTTATTGTATATATCTTTTGTT
>CAMYZH010000053.1 GCA_947303785.1 uncultured Clostridium sp. | reverse complement strand
AGCACTAGTTATCCAGTCTTGATTCATTCCAAGTTTAATTAAAAAATCTTTAAAACCCTCTTTAGCTAAAGCTTTTCTTATTTTTAACTTGTCCCTTAAAGATTGTTCTAGTTCCTTAGCAAAGGTTTCTTCAGAATAATTGTTATTATTAATTTTAAACACCAACTTTCATTTTATATAGAATATATAAATAATATATTATCAAAAAAATTAAGAGAAATAAACTGTTTGAACAATTTTTAGAATAAATAACAGATTGATTTTATTGAAAGATGTGGTATAATATTATTGTTATTTATTATGTAAATAAAAGAGAATGGAGAAAACAAAATGCCGAATTTAACAACAAGTGAAAAATTAGATAATTGTGTTGATAGGATTATAGGTTTAAGCCACAGAATACTTAATCAAATTAAGCAGCAACAAATAGATGAAAATGAGGAATTAAGTAGCAATAGTAAATTATGTGTCCAAACAGAAAAAATGTATGCTAGAAGATTAACAGAAGCTTGTGCAGAATATAGAGAACTGCTTAAACAATTACTAGCAAACAAGGCTGATGCAAGTAGTATGAGATTTGCATTAGAGTTTGACATTAGTAGAGGAAGCGGTCTTATTCCTAATACCAGTTATATAGGAGAAAATGAAGAATTTTGGCGTGATTATATAAAAAATATAATGTTAGATGAAAGAGCAGTATATACAGAATCAGCAAATCAAAGAATACAAAATGTATTCGAAACATTTGGCTTAATAATAGGTGAAGAACAATTAGAAGATGATATAGATACTATGGATGATGAAAAAAGTTTAGAATCAGTTTTGGCTGATAATACAATTCTAGATGGAACATATGAATATAATACTATTAAAAATATTATAGAGCAGCAGAATATGATTTTGGATATAGAAGAAACTTATTTAAAAGGTGATAAAAAAGAATTGTCTCCAGTGGTTGTATCTAATGTAATAGCTGCAATTGCAGAAGCTAGAAAATATAGGAAAGCAGAAAAAATGTTAGCTGGAGCTGTTAATGTAATTGAAAAAGAGCTACAAAAAACTGGATTAGATAGACAGCAGAAAAAAGATTTAATGGAAATAAAAGATTTATTTTTAGATTCAAAAGTATGGAAAAGATATAGTACAATAATTGCGGAAGCAACCGGACTCATGAACAGTAAAACCGCAATTGCAAAAGAATTTGCTTATAAAGGATTTGATGCTGATGATGAAGATGAAAGTATGAAGGAAGATGAAAAGGAAGATGAAAGAGTATTTAGCGAGTTAGCTATCAGATCAGCTTATAGTTATGACTTTTTGGTTTTAATATTTAAAGACAAAATATCACAATATTTAAGGAATCAAGAAATGGCAATTAGAAATGTACATCAAACTTGTTATTCATCTGAAGAAAGGAGTGTTTTACATGAAGAAGTAAATAATTCATCTGATGCAACAATTGAAAGTCCACCATCACCGCAATGTAAAGAAGAAAATAGTAAAAATGTAAGACAAGTTAATGATGGTGGTTCATATGGAGATGAGGATACTAATTTTATAATATAAAACTAGATCAAAGTATCGTATGACATAGCATTAAGAAATCTATATAGATGGTGATAATTAACCATATGGCAATTAGAAATGCTAATACTTTGTGTGAAATATCTTGGAAAGTGTATATGGGCTTATTATTTCTAAGACCGGTGTTTATTAGAATTAATATAATTAATGGCACTATAGTATAAAGTAAGACTTGTATAAGATCAAGTCTTTTTACAAATATGGGTAATAGGTTGTAAAGTTTGTTAATTGTTTGAATCATGTCTTGCTCTCCTTTGAATTATTATATAAAATATAATAATACTAATATTATATTAATTCAACGATTGTAAAAATATGAAATAAAAGGTTAAGTAAAAGTGATGGCAATAAAATTATAATGATTAGGGAGGAAAAGATGAAAATTGAGTTTTTAAAAGAAAAAGGAGAATTGGGAGATATTATCGATTTAGAGTTTGATAAATATGCGGAGGAACATGGAATTGAATGTAATTACCAATATTTTAATTTTGTTGCAAAGGAAGGGGATAAAATTATTGGAATTATTACAGGTCATTCTTATTATGAAGAGGTGCATATCAGTGATTTGATAGTGCTTGGTGAATATCGTAATAAGTATGTTGGAACTAAACTCGTGGAAGCGGTAGAGGATTATTTTGGAGATAAGGGTTTTGAAAATATTAATTTAACAACTTATGCGTTTCAGGCTCCTGATTTTTACAAAAAGTTGCGGATTTGTGTTGGAATTTGTTAGGAAAAATCATAATGAGCCTAAGCTTTCAAAGTTTTTCTTTGTGAAGCACTTGGGGTAGTCAATTATCGATTTTGATTTGGTGATGTGATGGCTTTTGGAGTGAGTTTTTATAAAGTTGTTTAGTGATGATGGTTTGGCGGTGGGCAGAGTCAATCGATTTGGTAGCACTTCTCATAACCCGAAGGTCGTAAGTTCGAGTCTTACCCCCGCAACCAATTAGTTAATCGCTGTAATCATAAAGGTTATAGCGATTTTTTATTGCCTAAAAATCGTTTGCAATAATGCTAAATTTAAGCATTATTATGTCGATTTGGGAAAAAGTTGGGAAAGATAATCTCCTCAAACTACTTAAATTCTAATAAAAAATCATTAAAATTTTATACATAATTTAAAAAATTATAAAAGGCAATGGGAAATCTAAAATTATATTTAGTTGCCTTTTATTTTATATCGTGAAAACTGTAACGGCTTTTTAGCCTTATGTGAAAATTAGAAAAAAGTTTAAATTAAGACCTTGTTGGTAATAGTAAGTTTTCTAGTGCATATCCAGCTTTTCTGTTATGAGATAGTAGTGGATGCACGTAAAAATCAAGTGTTGTACTTATTTGTGCATGACCTAATCTTGCAGAAATAACCGCTATATCAATATTTTGTGCAACTAGTAAACTTGCATTTGTGTGCCTTAATCCGTGAAAATTAATTACAGGTAAGCCAATTTGTGCAACAAATTTTACAAACCATTTACTGATTGTTGAAGGATGCATAGGTTTGCCATCAACTTGTACAAATAACCTATCAGAATTAGTCCATAATTCGCCGTAAAACGATTTTTGATCTTCATACCATAACTTATATTCCTCAAGTAAAGAAATGATAAAATCAGGTATTGCAATCTCTCTTATAGAGCTTTCTGTTTTAGGTACTTTTGTAAAAACTCCTAAATCAGCTAAATACTGACTAGAACGATTTATACAGATTATTCCGTTTTTAAAATCAATGTCTTGCCATTCAAGTCCCATCAATTCACCTAAACGAACACCAGTAAAAACTGTTAAGATGATTGCAACTTTATATTTAGTATCTTCTATAGATAACTGTTCTAAATTTTCCAGTAGTATTTTAGTTTGCTCATCATCATAAGATTTTCTTTTTGGTTTTCTTGCTTTAGGTGGTTGTACACGTTCTGCAGGATTTGTAACTATTAATTGCCAATAAACTGCTTTGTGTAACATTGCTCTTAATAATCTGTGATGCTCTAAAATAGTTTTACCAGATAAAGGTTTTTTAGTTTTTGCACCATTGTTGCCTTGTTTTCTAACTAATTGAGTATCTTTTTCAAGTAAATCATAGAATTTCATAATGTCAGTTGGTTTAATTTTATTAATATAAAAACGTCCGAAGTAGGGTAGAAGTCTTGTTTCTAACATTCTACAATATCGTTTATATGTTGATGGAGCTAGTTCTTTTGAACCATAATCTCTTTTCCATATTTCAACGAATTCAGAAAATCTTAAGGCTTTACCATCTATAACTAAACCATTCTGTACTTCGGTAACAAATTTTGCAAGTTCTACTTCAGCTTCTTTCTTTGTTCCGTGTACAGTCTTTCTATGTATTAATGGTTTTCCATGCAAGTCATATCCTTCAGATACTATTAGCCTGTAACTATTTTTACCTCTTTTTTCTATACTCCCAGCCATTACTCTTTTCACTTCCTTTCGAGCATACCTATGGGTGGGAGGAGTATTAATCCAATTGTTAACAAAGTTATTATACAATAATAGTTAACAAAATGCAATAGTTTTCAAAAATAAACTTAAAATTTTTTTATAATTCAAGATAATAAATAAATCAACACCTGGAAATTACTGGATTATTTGTGGAAAATGTGATATACTTCATACATAATGTAATAATTGATATAGGGTAGAAGGAGGACAGAATGAGTAAGAAGGATACAAAAATAAATAAAATATTAAAAGTGATTTATTATGATGAAAATGCTGCAATCGACTATGTTACAATAATGAATGAAGGTAATATAACTGTTGAAGAAATAAATAAAGCTATAAGCGGAAGTAATGCGAATGTTGGAGTTGAAGGAGGTGCTTCAATAAAGACATCTTTATTAAAAATGCTTAACCTATCTTTAGGAGTAAAAGCAGAAGCATCAGGACATCAATCTAATGAGAAAATAGTAAATTCAACTATAACAACTAATATAATGACCGAATTTATAAAACTAGCAGATTTGGATTCAAATATAAAAAAACTAACAGGATTAAGGTTGCGTATTGATGAAGATACTTTAACGTATTTAAAAAGTGTTTTTCCATATTTATCTTTACTCAAAGATCCTGAAAAGATTGATGAATTAAAAGAAATAAATATTGAAAAGGTTGATGAAGTCATTTTATCTACGAAAGGATACTTTGAATTTTTGGCATATAAGAACAATATAGAAGAAGCTGTATTAAGGTTTAATGTTGATTGTTTTAGAAACAATTATAAATTTGGAGATTTACTAAAAATGGATCTTTGTTATTACGGAATTAAAGTTGGAACAACCAAAAAAGAAGAGTTAAAGTTAGAAAATGAGATAAACACGGCAAAAAAAGTATTATCAGAAGAGGACTTAAGTATTAATATACAAAGTTCAGATACCGAATTGCCAATATATGATATAATAATTGCAGGAGTTAAGAATGATTGAAGATAAGAAGATAATAATTTATACAGGTCCAACTGAAGCATTTAATGAATTTATAATGAAATTTTTTGAAAGAGATAAAAATAACTATAATCTGACTAAACTAGTTAATTTAAGTGAAAGTGAGAGAAATACTTTACTGGTAAAGATTCCTGGTCAGGAACAGAAAAGTAATATTAGTTCCGAAGATAGTATAATTGATTTATTAACTGTTTCTAGTAATGAATATTCAGGCGTTACAGAGGCTGTAACAAGTAATTTTGTTAATTATATTTCTAAATATAATATAAGTAAGTTGATAATACAAAATCCACCAATTGAGATTATTAATGATTTAAGAAAACAATTTGATGAAAATGATATTTGTGAATATAATCATGATTATGGAAAAATTGATAATAAATTAATTATAGATTTTAAACAAAATTGCAATTCTATAATTTTAGGACAAGAAGAAGCATTAGAAAAAGTAATACAATCATTAATAATTCAACAAAAATTAAATAAAGAAGATAAACCTATTGTAATAATGTTATATGGACCATCAGGAGTAGGTAAAACAGAGACGGGAAGACTACTAGCAAAACTATTAGGAGAAGAAATGTTTTATAGTCAATTTTCCATGTTTCAGAATGAGGGTTATTTAAACTATTTATATGGAAATAAAATTCAAGCACCATCATTTGCTAAAGATTTATTAAAAAGAACATCAAATATAATATTTTTAGACGAATTTGATAAAGCTAATGGATTTGTATATTCAGCTTTATATCAAATGTTTGATACAGGTGAATTTGAGGATAATAATTTTCATGTAAATTTAAAAAATACGCTTATAATTTGTACATCAAATTATGAAAATCCACAAAAAATATATGAACATCTTGGAGAACCAATGTTTTTTAGAATAAATTGTTTTATTAGATATAAGCAGTTAAACAATGATGTAAAGATAAAATTAGTAGACAAATATTATAATAGTTTAATTGAACAACTAGATACAGAAGAAAAACAAATAATTAATAATTCAAAGATAAAGGATAAATATATAAAGATTGTAAATGAGCTAGATAATGCAAGACAAATTGAAAATTTTATTAGAAATGATATAGCTA
Organism: uncultured Clostridium sp.; assembly: GCA_947303785.1. Lineage (GTDB taxonomy): Bacteria > Bacillota > Clostridia > TANB77 > CAG-508 > UMGS1994. The sequence goes on along the minus strand of CAMYZH010000053.1, from coordinate 3,088 downwards.
AAGAATTAGTTAATAATTTAAAATAAAGCTAAAGTATTTTGATGCTTTAGCTTTATTTATTTGTATCTAGCCACTTATCAAATTCTTCATAAGTTGTAGTTTCACTTCTAATGGCATCCATAAATTCTTTGGCTTCCTTTTTCCATTTCTCATAATCTTTTTTATAAACTTCTATATCAGGATTACGTTTTACTAGCATTGCTTTTTTTGCATATATCTTACGATATTTGCCATAAATAATTTCGTTTTCCTGTTTAATTCTCTGAGCAATTTGATTCCCAATATCCCTGCAAGTTTGTTTGCCTTTGAACAAATTATTACAATAATTAATGCGAGGGTTATCTGTTATAAAATATTTACCACAGTTCTTACATTTTTTTATTATGTTTTTATCTTCTTCTACAAATTTAAATAATGTAATATAAAGAATGGTATAAACACTAGAACTTGTTGCATTAGTTTCAGCATATACATCAGCAAAATGTTGCCCAGTTGTGAAAAACTCTAACAATTTTTCTTCACTATTTTCAAGATATTCAGGAAAGATTTTATAATTAAAAGCATCATCTATTTGAAAATCTGTAACATATTGTTTTAATGTTTTAAAATGTGAAGTGTAATAAATATAAAAACGTATCTTATTAGTCATTGTCCTTGAATTCTCAAGAGGATGTTTGTTGAAAATGTAGTCAACAAATTCAGAGTATATCTTTTGAACTTTTATGGCATCTTTTTTTATTAATTTGAAATATTTTTTTCCTAAATTTTCAATTTCACTATAACTATAAGTCTTATCAATCTTTAAATTATCTATATCACTTTTTTCAAAATATTTTATATAAGAAGTAAAAAATTTAGTAAACCAAACAAAATATTCATCAAAGTTAGAGAAATTTGTATTTAAAAAATCAATTAAATTTGTTCCTCCGTGAACAATTGAAAAATGATTTTTTATAAAGAAATGACAATTTGAGAGTTCACCTAGTTCATAGTAATGTAGCTTTTTAGGGATATCTAAATGATCTATCTTTCTTTTTATTTCATTTGTAAAAGGTTTAGTTTTTACACGTTGAGTAAATAATTCTTCATACTCTTTATATTCATCTTCAGTTAAGCAATCTTTTATAATATCTAGAACTGAAACACCTTTAGGTAATTTACGATTTGGATCGCCATACAATAGTGTGATGTGTTGGATTTCTTCTTCGCTAGTAATAGATATGTGAATATTACTATTTATTTTATCTTCTTTCATAACTCCTCCGTTAACAGTTATTTAAAAACATTAAAGTTAACCTGCTATCAAAATAACCTAAAAAGTATTTGCAAAGTTAACTATAATCAATATAATACATTTGTTAACAAAAGTCAATATTAAATTACAAAAAAATAGGAGGTGATATTATGGAACTACAAAAAGTACAAAGGACAACATTAACAATGAAAGAGGCAGCTGAGTATTTAGGAATATCATACTGGTTGATAAATCAATTAGTAAGAAGAAAACAAATACAATGTTCAAAAGTTGGTGGAAAATATTTATTTAGAGTACAAGCTTTAGATGAATATTTAACAAAAATGGAACAAGAATCGATAGATTAGATTCTGAAGAAAGTGAGGAAAGGAGGATATGGCAGATTTACAATGGCTAAAATTATCTACAAATTTTTTTGATAATAACAAAATAAAATTGCTAGAAAGTGAAAGAGATGGAGATACACTAATTAGAGTATGGATACAACTTTTAACAATAGCAATGAAATGTAATTATCAAGGTAGATTATCAATAACAGAAGATAAACCAATGACAGTTGATGAATTTTCAAAGATTATGGGAAAGTCTAGGAAAAAAATCAAAAAATGTTTGGAAAAGTTTGAAGAATTAAAAATGATTATTATAGAAGATAATTTTTATAAAATTAAAAATTGGTCTAAGTATCAAAGTGCAGATAAACTTGAAGAAATCAGATTACAAAATTGCATAAGACAGCAAAAATATCGTGAAAAAATGAAAAGTGAAAAAGAAAAAAGTAACGTTACAGTAACGCAACGTAACACTAAAGAAGAGAAAAAGATTAGAAATAAAATAGAAAAAGAAGGAGATGAGAATAGAAGTGGATTTAAAGAATTCAAATTATAAAGTTATCACCAATGAAGGTGCAAAATGTGGATTCTGTAATAAAAATTTAAAGCCAATTGGATTCGATTATTTATATGTAAATTATGATAAAAGCATGATTGAATATGAAAGATGTAATTGTGAAAAAGCAATTCAATTTTGGAAAGAATTTGATTTAGAACAAGAAGAAAAACAAAGACAAGAAAAGTATAGAAAAATTATAAATAGTATTTATAAAGATAACTACATGAAAAAGAGATTACAAAAATATAATTTTGAAAATGCTAGTGATACATGTGAAGATACATTTATTATAAATCAATTAATAAAATTCACAGATTTATGTATTGAATCAGAGATGAAAAATGGACTGATTATTTATGGAAATATGGGTTATGAAAAAACATATTTAGCAGTTTGTATTGCTAATAAAATGATTGAACAAAACAAAATTGTATTAATGGAAAAAAGTAGTTCTATAATTGATAAAATTAAAGAATCATTTAATAAAGATGCATTATCAGAAATGCAAATTATTGAACTATATTCAAATGTAGATATGCTAATTATTGATGATTTTGGTAATGAGAATTTAAGCAAATGGGCTTTAGAAAAATTATATAAAATTATTAGTAATAGATATGATAATGAATTACCAATTGTTATTACAACGAGATATAATAAAGAGCAATTAATTGGGCAATTATCTATTGAAAATGATACAGAAATTGCAGAAGAAATTGTTGAAGTTATGAATGAAATGTGTTATGGAATTTCAATTGTAGAAGAAATAAAGACAAAAGAAAAAGTTAGCATAAGCGACCAAACTATTTGCTAACTCAATCTAAAAACCTAAAAACATTATAATATAAATTATAACAATTGTAAATAGAAAAAGTTTGAATTTTTGTTCAAATACTAATTATCTTTTGAAATTCCGTTTTAATCTTAAAAGCTGAAATAAGTTTG
>CAMYZH010000052.1 GCA_947303785.1 uncultured Clostridium sp. | reverse complement strand
TCTTTTTAAAAAATTTTTAAATTTCTATTGACTTTTTATAGTTAGTCACCTTTTTTTTGATAAAATTCTACTGCTTGAAGATTTTCTTTTATACACCATATTCCCATTTTTTTCTTGTTTTTTTCTTTAAATAAATTTGTTACATATTCGAATATCTGTGTTCCAATTCCCATTTTTTTATAATCATTTTGTATATATAATCCACATAGTTCGCAATCAATATCTATATCTTTTGAAAATTCATTTGAAAATGTAAATTCAGAAAATCCTACAATCTCATTATCTATAACTGCTACTATCATATTTCTTAAATCAAACTCTTTTTTCATTCTTTCTATTCTTTTATCTAAATTATTTCTCATATTTTCCAAATACTCTTGTGATATAATTCCTGAATAAGTATTATACCAACTGTCTACATGTAGCTTTGCAACTTCTGGTATATCATTTATTGTTGCATTTCTAATAAAAATTTCTTTCATATTTTTTACCTCTTTTATTTTAGTTTCAGAACTGAAATTGACTCTATGTGGGTTGTGTAGGCACCAGGAACATATGCATTAACCATGTGTAATGTTCAGTTGATATGTTTCCTTCATACATATACCAACTAATTATTCATTTACTTTAATAACATTTTTACTGCTATATTCCATGCTTCTATTGATTCCTCTGTTAGATGATGCTCGTCTCGAATTCTCTCATATTCTTCTATACATTTCATAGGATAATCCTCTCCAGTTTTTAGCTCTTCTTCTAGCAATCTGCCCCATTTAATTTCATCGTTATATATCGATGTTGACTTCAATTCTTGGATCAATCCACCTATATCATATTCTATAACATATTGTTCTATTTTCTCATAATTATCTGTTATTTCTAAAATCACAAATTGTGCTCCGATACTTCCATCAGTTGGGATTCCGACAGAACCTGGATTAATATATTTAACATTATCTCTAATAAAATTACATTGCTTATGACTATGCCCAAATATTTTGTACATACAAGCATCGATATTCTCATATGTACATTTGTGCGACACATATATTTTTTTATTATTATCCAATTCAATTTCAATTGTTTCTGGTAGTGATTCGAGCCATTTAACATCTTCTTCTGTTAAAGACTTATAGGTATATTCTAAATTTCTTCTTTGTCTTATATCAAATTGTTTTCCTTTCACATAATCAATCATATTTTCATCACGATTACCCTTTATCACATAGCATTTATATTTATTGACAAATAACTGTATCATTTTTATAACTTCATGGCTTCCTGGGAAATCTGTAACATAATCACCACACCATATTATTGCGTCAATATTGCTTTTTTCAATAAATTTTATACATTCTTTCAATGCTTTAATATTTCCATGTATATCACTTAATATAATAAATTTCACATTTTCCACGCTCCCTACACATATAATAAGACTATAACTAATCATTTATTGTTTTCATTAAACAATTACAAATTTCACCTATGCTCTTATTATTAGTATCAATTTTTTGTCCTTTAAAACTATTATTTTGAAATGCTTTAACGCATCTATCAACTTGTCTATATGCCCATTCAGTACTATTGCCTCTAGCATTTAATCTAATAATAATTTTATCTTTATCCGCTGTCAATATAAAATGCAATACTTTAACACCATCGTTTTGTAACCTTCCAATTATTTCATCATAATACTGTAAATTTGTAATTGTCATTGGTACTATAATTACTTCAAATTTAGTATCTAAATTTTTTAGCAATTCATAATTAATCATTCTCCATAATTTATAATCTTGAAAATCATCTTTCTTCTCAGGAAATGTTTTGTATAAAAACATTCCTACTTTTTCTGGATCATAAATTATTGAATTTGTAATTCTATGTTTTAAATTTTCAGCGATGGTAGTTTTCCCAACTCCAAAGCTACCATTAATCCAAATAATCATAAAATCTCCTTGTAACATTTTTCGTCTTTCAATAAAATATAAATGCTTCCATATATAATCTTGTTCTTCAAAAAAATATAAAAATTTTTAATTTATAAATTTTATTAAAAACTCTTAATATTTATAAAACCTTTTTCTATTTCCTCTATGCTTTTAAATCTTTTTCTCTTTTCTGGATTCATTCCCGTATTAACAAACTCCTTTAATTCTGCATTATCAATTTTATCAACATTAGTTTTTCCTGTCATAACAAAATATATCAACCTAGTAATAGCATATGTTTCATGTAACATTGAATACGAAGCAAAGCCTTCTAATTGTAAACTCATATCGTTAAAATATCCTTTAAATTCTGTATTTATTGATGTTAATTGACTCTCCGGAATTTTCACTAAACCAAAATCAGAGATTTTAACAATTTTTGCATCATCATATATTTTTATTAGTATATTTTTAGGTGAAATATCTCTATGTAAAAGTCCTTTTGAATGAATATATTTAAATCCCCTTAATATTTGATAGACTATATTTTTTCTTTCTTTGGCTGTTATATTTCCATTGTTTCTTTTTATATATTCATCCAAACTAATATCCATTAGCTCCATTACATATTCATTCTTTACATCATTATAATTATATACTTTAATAATATATGGGGAACATAATTTACTTAATTGATTATATTCCTCCTTAAATCTTTCAATTTCTTTATCCGTCAAATCTTTTTTTGCTCTTTTTAGCACAAAGCTTTCATTATAGTATTCATCTTTATATTTATATACATGTGCATATGAACCTTCACCGATAAGAGTAATTTTAAAATTATCTTTATGCGTATTTGCATCAATTTCTATAGAGTTAATTTGTTTCCAGCCATAAACTTCTCTTCCCGAAATATGGCTTTTAGCATATAGTATGTATCCATCATATTCCAATAGCTCATTAATTTTTTCCAAAATCTTCTTCCAGGGTTGAGATTCAATTCTAACTATTGGATGAAAAATTTCACAAATAAATTTTAAAAATGTTTCATCATTGCCACCAGCAAGTATTCCAAATCTTTCATCATAAAAAACCCAATTAGTATCCCAATCCAAATTATTTATAGTATGTTGAATTATATCTCCTCTAGCATTTTTAAAACGAATATCATTTGATTTCATAGAATCCAAATCATATATTCTTGATAAAAATTCAATTTCCTCTAATCTACCATATATACTAATTTTATATTCTATATTTTCTTGTTTTTCATATTGATGCTCATAATAATCATAATCGATTACATTCTCTGTTACAATAAAACCATGAATCAATATATCTATAATATCTCTTTTGGTTATTTCTGTGATTTTATCCATATTTTTATCTCCTTTGTTGCTTTAAGCAAATTATATCATTATTTAAATCATTTACAACCTCTCAAGTATTATTTTTATTAGTTTTATTGATGTTTTAATTATACACAAAAAAGAGAGCTTCTGCTCTCTTTTTTCGGGGTGTTTTTTATTATATTTTGTTCCCATTTTTTATACCCTGTGTATGGGGCGGGAACATATCCACCATATACTAGGTTGTTTTGAAATTATCATATTTTTGATAAATTTGGCCTATTTTTATGCTTTTTTTATCATTATTTTGCTAGTCGCCAAAATGTAGTTCAAATCCAGTAATATCAACGGTTACCTAAGTTTAAGAATCGCAATATTTTCGATGTGTGCCGTATATGGAAACATATCTACAGACGTAATCTCTTCAATTTCATAAGACTTCTCTAATATTTTCAAATCTCTAGTAAGAGTAGCTGGGTTACAACTTACATAAACGATTCTACTTGGTTTGATTTTCAAAATAGTTTCAAGTGCAGTTTTGTCACAGCCTTTTCTTGGCGGATCTAAAAATACAACATCAGGAACTATATTATTTCTTTCTATAAAACTTGGCAGTGTTTTTTCAACATCACCAACAATAAATTCAGCATTTTCAACCAAATTTAATTCAGCATTTTTCTTTGCATCTTCTATTGCCTCAGGAATTGTCTCTATTCCATAAAGCTTCTTTATTTTTTTGGAACTACAAATTCCAATAGTACCAATTCCGCAATATAAATCAAATACTGTTTCATTTCCTGTCAAACTTGCATATTCAATAGCCTTAGAGTACAACTTTTCAGTTTGAAATGGATTTACTTGATAAAAAGACATTGGCGAAATCTTAAACTTAAAACCTAACAATTCATCATAAATATATCCATCGCCATATAAAACTACATTTCTATCACCAAGAATGACATTTGTGTTTTTAGAATTAATATTTTTCACAACAGTTTTTACATTTGGAAATTTAGAAACAATATAATTTACCAATTCCTGTTCTTTACTTATTTTTTCAGTATTTGAAACAATACAAACCATAATTTCCCCAGTTTTTACACCAATTCTTAATACTAAATGTCTAATTTGACCAGTTAGTCTCTCTTCATCATAAACAGGAATATCATTTTCTTTAATAAACTCAAAAATTGAATTTGCAACCTCTTGAAGCTCCTCATTTTGTATAAAACATTTTTTAGTTTCAATTATTCTATGGCTTCTTGGCGCAAAAATTCCTAAAACAATATTTCCATTAATATCTTTTCCTACTGGATATTGAAGCTTATTTCTATAAAAGAAAGGCTCTTCCATCCCTATAATTTCTTTTACCCCAACATTTATTCCTTGTTTTTTAAGTGTACTTTCAACACTATTTTTCTTTATTTCTAATGTCTTTTCATAAGTCATATGTCTCATATTACAACCACCACATTTATTAAATGCTTTGCACTCGGGTTCTCTTCTATACTCAGATTTTTCAAGTATTTCTTCAACTTTTCCAAATGCATGTGATGAAAGAACTTTTAAAATTTTTATTTTAACTTTTTCTCCTTTTATTGCCCCTGGAATAAAAACTGTAAAACCTTCTATTTTTGCTATTCCTTCTCCTTCTATTCCATTATCTAATATATTAACTTCATAAACTTGATTTTTTTCTAATTTCATATACTTTTCCCCTTAAAATTCGATATTATTCTATCAAAAAATTCCCAGTATTTCAAGCTTTTTCACTTCTCTGACCATATTTTAATGTTACATTTTTTTGAAATTAGCTTTACTTGAAAAAAATAAAAAGGTAGGAACACTATTTTAAAATGAACCTACCTTTAATTTTTAATTTATAAAATAATGCAAATCAAACCTCCGCTTCCTTCATTTACAATTCTCTGAAGAGTTTCTTGAATCTTCATTTGAGCATCTTCTGGCATTCTTGCAAGCTTATTTTGCAAACCTTCATTTACCAAATCATGAACACTCTTTCCAAAAATATTTGAATCCCAAATTTTCTTTTTATCATCATCAAATTCAGAAAGAAGATAATTTACAAGTTCTTCAGATTGTTTTTCACTACCAACAATTGGTGAAATTTCAGTTTCTGTATTAATTTGAATCAAATGAAGAGATGGAGCTGTTGCTCTAAGTTTTACACCATATTTTGAACCTTGTTTAATAATCTCCGGTTCTTCTAAAATTAAATCATCAACTGTTGGATTAACAATTCCATACCCCTTTTCTTTTACCTCATGAAGCGCATATTCAAGCTTATCATACTCTTTTTTCACTTTTGAATATTCTATCAGTTTTGCAAACAGTTTTCCCTCATCAGAAATTTCATCACCAGTAATCTCTGTAAGCACCTGATAAAAAAGTTCATCTTTTAAACTAATATTTAAATCAACATTACCATTTCCTAAATTTATTTTATCAATATCTGTTCTAACAATCACCTCTGTTGACTGCAATTTCTTTACATCTCCACTTATCTCTTTTAATTTTTTTGTATCTTCAAAAGCGTCTTTTATCTCTTTAAACAATTCAGTTTTTATCTCATTATTATCTTGCAATCCCTCAATCCATCTTGGAAATCTAATATTTACTTGCTCAATTGGAAACTCATACAAAATTTTGGAAAAAATATTATTAATATCTTCAAGTGAAAGTTTAGTACAATTCAAAAGTACAACAGCAGTCTGATATTTTTCTTCAAGCTCTTTTGCTAACTTTTTACTATCTTCACTATCTGGATCTTGTGTATTTAAAACAATAACAAATGGCTTTTGCTTTTCTGTAAGCTCTCTTACAACTCTTTCTTCTGGCTGAATATAATCTTGTCTTGGAATTCCGGTAATTGAACCATCTGTTGTAACTAAAACAGCAATACTTGAATGTTCTTCAATAACTTTTTTTGTTCCAATTTCTGCTGCAGTTTCAAAAGGAATCTCTTCTTGTGACCATGGGGTTTTGACCATTCTTGGCATATCATCTTCCAAATACCCAATTGCATTATTTACTAAATAGCCAACACAATCAACCATTCTAGCATTAAATTTCAAATTATCATCAAGAGTTATTTCAACTGCTTCATTTGGAATAAATTTTGGCTCAGTAGTCATTATTGTCTTTCCACCGGCACTTTGAGGCAATTCATCTGTAGCTCTCTCTCTTTTGTATTCATTATCTATATTGGGTAAAACTAATAATTCCATAAACTTCTTAATAAAAGTCGACTTACCCGTTCTTACAGGTCCAACAACCCCAACATATATATCTCCGTCTGTCCTATTTGCAATACTTTTGTATATATCCAATTTTTCCATAACACCCTCCTAAAAATCCTTTGGACTACTACTTTTAATTAATGTATATTTGAATTTTTTGGATTTATTCCAAAAAAATGTAAATACTATATTTAAATAAATTTTTAGGAGAAAAATATGTCACTTAAATCTTTTCTAAGAAATCTTTTTTTATATTCCGCTGATTCTAGATACTACTATGAATTATCTCAAACTCAAATAGCTAACAACATTTCTGAATCAGAAACTAAAAAAAATATTTCAAACTCACTTTCAGATAATTTAAATTTTTTAACAGTTAAATACAATCTTTTAATCAATTCTGATGTAAAAATAAGGGATTTTACTTTAAATGCAAAAGGAAAACACTATAATGCTTGTTTAATTTATATAGATGGAATGATAGATTCAGCTCAAATAAACCATTTCGTTTTAAATCCATTAATGCTTGAAAACTTAAGTAATACAGATTCAAAAAATAAAATTGTAATTGTAAGCAAAGACAGTATCACAAATTTTCACACTACACAAAATCCTAAATTAGAAGATTTAATATATAATTCATTGATCCCACAAAATACAATCAGCAAGGAAAAAAATTTTTCAGATGTTATAAAAAAAATTAATAATGGTTTTACTTGTCTATTAGTTGATACTTTAAATATTGCTTTTTGTATTGAAGCTAAAGGTTTCAAATCCCGTGAAATATCAAGCCCTGAAAACGAAATTGTTGTAAGAGGTTCTCAAGAAGCTTTTGTCGAAAATATAAGAACAAATACATCAATTATGAGGAGAATTATAAATAATGAAAATTTGGTAATAGAACAAACTTCAGTAGGAAAAATCACACATACTCCTGTTGCAATTTGTTATATGAAAAATATTACAAATGATGATTTAGTAAATGAAGTACGTTTTAGAATTAATAACCTAGAAATTGATTCAATAATAAATGATGGACCATTAGAGCAATTAATTCAAGATCGTTCTTCAGATTTCTATCCTCAATTATTTGCAACAGAACGTCCAGATCGTGCATGTAATAATCTTCTTGAAGGAAGAGTTGTTATTCTAGTAAATGGAAGTCCCTATGCTCTAATTGCACCAGCTATATTCATAGATTTTATAAGTTCACCTGAAGATACAAATTTAAAACATCAATTTGGAAATCTAGTTAGATTTATTCGCTTTTTAGCTTTTTTTATAGCAATGCTACTACCAGCTTCATATGTTGCTATTACTAATTTTCATCAAGAATTGCTGCCTACAGATTTAGTATTTGCAATATCATCAATGAGAAAATCTATTCCATTTCCTATTATATTTGAAATTTTAATAATGGAAGTTTCTTTTGAATTAATTCGTGAAGCAAGTCTTAGAGTTCCATCTCCAATAGGCTCCACGATTGGAATAATTGGTGGTTTAATTCTCGGCGAAGCTGCAGTTTCAGCTAATCTAGTAAGTCCTCTTTTAATAATTATAGTTGCAATTACTGGAATTTGTTCATATGCAATTCCTGATTTTTCTTTAAATTTTACAATAAGAACATTTAGGTTTTTCTACATTATTCTTGCGTTTATTGCTGGATTTCTTGGAATAGCGGTTGGAATATTTATTCAATTAATTTTAGTATCTAGTCTACAATCATTTGGAGTTTCTTTTCTTTCTCCATATATTCCTTCTTCAAATAAAGATGGAAATTCAACATTTTTTATAAAGCCAATTTTCAAGCGAGAAAAAAGAAGTAACTTCTTAAATACAAAAAAGCCAGATCAAGAAGCTGAAATAAGTATGAAATGGAAAGGAAAACAATAACTATGAATTACAAAATTGGAAAACTAGAGGGAATTTGCCTAATAATAATTGTAATGATGAATAAAATTTTACTTAATATTCCAAAAGAAATAATAAAACAATCGAAAGCCGGCGCACCCATAAATATCGTCTATACTGGATTTTTAGCAATATTACTTACTCTTGTAATTGTAAAACTTTTAAATAAATTTCCAAATGAAGATATAATAGATATTGCTCAATATATTGGAAAAAAGCCTCTACAAATTGTTATTGGTGTTGCTTTTATTACACTATTTTCACTCTCTATCCTTACAGCAATTTACAAATTTACCGATCTTCTTAAAATGCTTTATTTTTCAAGCACTCCTGCTTTACTCATATTTATAGCCTTCTTCGTTTGTATCGGATTTGCAAATAAAGTTGGTTTTAGAGGAATTGTAAAATCAAATACTATTATATCTGTTATTTTACTTATAAGTCTTTTAATTATAATATATGGAACATTTGAGAATTTTAATTCTAATAGGCTTTACCCATTTTTTGGTCAAAATGTTTCAACAACATTTATAAAAGGAACTCAAAATTTATTTGCATATAGTGGAATTTTATATTTGTTTTTAATTAAACCTTTTTTGAAAAATAAAAATGATTTAAAAAAAATATCTGTAATAGCAATATTAATTTCAGAATTTTTCTTATTATCAACTTCAATTACATTACTTATGTTATTTCCATTTGTTTCATATAGTGAAGAATTGATGTCAATGTATTTACTAACAAGAAATATAATATTTGGTGATTTCTTTCAAAGAATAGATGCAGTCTTTATTTTTTTATGGTTAATCTCAGCTTTTTCATATTTAAGTATTTCTCTTATGTTTTTAACTAATATTCTAAAAAAGCTAATAAATTGTAAGGAAACAAATACATTACAATACTCCATTTTAGGTATTTTACTCGGAATAATATTAATAGTTCATAATCAATCATTTTTTACATTTTTAGAAACAATTCTTTATAAATATTTAGTACTTGTGTTGATTTTTAGTTGCAGCTTTTTACTATTAATAGCTTCACTAAAAACAAAAAATAAAATTTAAAGGAGG
>CAMYZH010000051.1 GCA_947303785.1 uncultured Clostridium sp. | reverse complement strand
TGCAATTGATAAAAACAAGGAAATAGCCAATATTATTGATTCTATTGAGAATCAGGAAGTCATTAACCATTTTACAAAACTAATGGCTGATGATTATGAAATATCAGATATTGATAAAGGAATAGAAGATATAATAAATAGTTATAATAAAGAAAGACTAATTGATCGAAAAAACGAAATTCTAGGAATTTTAGAACAAAAAAATTCATCTAAGGAGCAGGCTACAAACTTAGAAAAAGAGCTAAGTGAAATCATTTTACAATTGGCTAAAATGAAATAGGAGGAAGATAATGAGTAGAGCAAAAAAAGAAGAACTAGAAAATGTTGATAATATAGAAAAAACAACAAAAAATGAAATTAAAGAAAAAGAAGAAACAAAATCTTCTACTAAAAAAGAAGAAGCTAAAAAAGTGGTAGTAACAAAGAAAGAAAAAGAAGAACCTAGAAAAGCTAAAGCTAAAAAGGTAGAAAAAGAAGAAACTAAAAAGGTTGCTGCCAAAAAGGCAGAAAAAGAAGAAACTAAAAAGGTTGCTGCCAAAAAGGCAGAAAAAGAAGAGACTAAAAAGGTTGCTGCCAAAAGAGCAGAAAAAGAAGAGACTAAAAAGGTTGTAGAAAAAAAGACAAAAAAAGAAGAACCAAAAAAGGTTGAAGTAAAGAAGACAGAAAAAGAAAAGAATAAAAAAGCTGTAGTTAAAAAAACAGAAAAAAAAGAAAATGATGCTGAAAAAGAAGAAATAGACCAAAACAGCATAAATACTGAAAATGAAAATCCAGAAGAAAAAGATAATGAAGAAAAGGCAGTAACTAATTCTAACCAAGAATCAAAAAAGAAAGTAAATGAAATTAAAAAAATAGAGAATCCTAAAACAGAAGAAGAAATTGCAAACAATAAAGTTTATAATATTCTAAAATCGGCTAAAGAAAAAGGAAAGATTACTTATGGAGAGCTTGCAAGTCAACTTGGAGATGTTACACCAGATCAAATTGATAAAGTGTTTGATGTGTTTGAAGAATTAGGAGTAGATGTATTAAAAGATGACAGTGATGATGAACCAGACATAGAAGATTTAGAAGAAGTTGAAGAAATAAAACTAGATGATTTAAATAATACAACAATTGAAGGAATCAGCGTTGACGACCCAGTAAGAATGTATTTAAGAGAAATTGGTAGAATTCCATTATTGACATTTGAAGAGGAACTAGATTTAGCCAAAAGAATATTACAAAATGATGAAGAAGCAAAACAAAAATTAGCTGAATCAAATTTAAGATTAGTTGTTAGTATAGCAAAAAAATATGTTGGAAGGGGAATGTTGTTTCTAGATTTAATACAAGAAGGAAATATGGGACTAATCAAAGCTGTTGAAAAATTTGATTATACAAAAGGATTTAAATTTAGTACTTATGCAACATGGTGGATTAGACAAGCAATAACAAGAGCGATAGCAGATCAAGCAAGAACAATAAGAATTCCTGTTCATATGGTTGAAACTATTAATAAATTAATAAGAACTTCAAGGCATTTATTGCAACAATTTGGTAGAGAGCCTACACCAGAAGAAATTGCAGTAGAAATGGAAATTCCGGTTGAAAAAGTTATGGAAATTCAGAAAATTGCTCAAGATCCAGTTTCATTAGAAACTCCAATTGGAGAAGAAGATGATAGCCATCTAGGAGATTTTATTCCAGATGATGAGTCTCCAGCACCACAAGATTCGGCAGCATATACTTTATTAAAAGAGCAGCTTGAAGAAGTAATGCAAACACTAACACCTAGAGAAGCAAAAGTTCTTAAATTAAGATTTGGACTTGAAGATGGAAAAGCAAGAACATTAGAAGAAGTTGGACGTGAATTTCAAGTTACTCGTGAAAGAATAAGACAAATTGAAGCAAAAGCATTAAGAAAATTAAGACATCCAAGTAGAAGTAAAAGATTAAAGGATTATATGAGTTAAAAAATATATATTTAAGGGGTAATTATTATGGATGAAAAAAAGAATATTGAAATTGTTCCAGGTGATGGCGATATAGTTATTTCTCCAGCAGAAGATTATATAAATGATTTAATAAAAGAAAAACCAAAAAAAGAGAATATTATAATTCCAAAAGTAAAAGATGAAGATAAAAAAGAATAATCCTAAAAGCCGGTAAAGTTTAAAATACCGGCTTTTAATTTTTTTATTTAAAAATGTAAAGTAGACTTGACATTTTCTGAAAAGGGTATTATAATAAAGTAAAGTTAACTTTACTTTTACTAAAGAAGGAGGGGATAATTTGAAAAATATAGTTGAAGAACTTAGAAGCCTTAACAATGAAAAACAAGAAGATCTTGCTAATATTGTTGGTGTGTCAAGACAAACAATTATCTCAATAGAGAAAGGAAAGTATAACCCTTCTATTGCACTGGCATTTAAAATTGCCAAACATTATGGAAGATCAATTGAAGAAATATTTATATTTGAGGAGGAATAAAAATGAAACCAAATGAAAGAAGAGGAATTATAATATCGGTATTAATAGGATTATCTGGATTAGTTGGACTAGTATATTTTTATTTAACTAATAAAAGCATAAAATATAACAGTTCTATGTATAGTTTGGGAATAACATATTTAGTACTTGGAATTATATTTGTGATTTACTATATTAAACTTTCAAAAAACAAGAAAAAAAGTGAGGAACAAGAAATTTTATACCAAGACGAAAGAATAAAAAATAATAGAAATAATGCGTGCGCAATAACATTTAAAATTATTATTTGGACATCTATAATTGCAGATTACCTAGTTACATTCTTTTTTGAAAAATATCAAGAATTATCACAGAATTTAGATGTATTTACATTATTCACAATAGTGATTTATGCAATAACATATTTTATAGTTTCAAAAAAGAATTAATCTGATATATAAAAAATAAAAGACTTGAAACATTATTGTTTCAAGTCTTTTTGGTAGCGAGGATAAGATTCGAACTTACGACCCACTGGGTATGAACCAGTTGCTCTAGCCAACTGAGCTACCTCGCCATAACAGATAATATTATAAATGGAAATTTTGTATTTGTCAACAAAAAGTAAATAAAAATTTACGTAAAAAAATATTTAATAATAATAGATATAAAAAGAGTAACTTTAAAGTTACTCTTTTATATTATTCTGCAGCGTTATTTACTTCATATACACTAACTTGTTTTTTATCTTTACCTAATTTTTCAAATTTAACTGTACCATCAATTAAAGCGAATAATGTGTCATCGCTTCCTTTTTTTACATTAGTACCTGGATGAATATGTGTACCTCTTTGTCTAACAAGAATGTTACCTGCTAAAACAAATTGTCCGTCTGCTCTTTTAACACCTAAACGTTTAGACTCACTGTCTCTACCGTTTTTAACACTACCTTGACCTTTTTTATGTGCCACTTAAATTCACTCCTCTCTCTAAAAGACTTATATTACTTTTAATCTAATTCTAAATTATTTTGCAGCTACTGTTGTAGACTCTTTTTTAGCTGCTGGCATTTTAATTCCAGTAATTTCTACTTTTGTATATGGTTGTCTATGTCCTTGTGTTCTTCTGTAATTCTTTTTAGCCTTGTATTTGAATACAAGAATTTTTTTACCTTTACCATGAGAAACTACTTTTCCTTCTACTTTAATACCTTCAACATAAGGGTTTCCAACTTGTATATTTTTGTCATCAGATACTAAAACAATATTATCAAATGTAACTGTTTTACCTTCTTCAGCATCTAATTTTTCAAAAAATACAACATCACCTTCTGTTACTTTGTATTGTTTTCCACATGCTTCAATTATTGCGTACATTTAAGTACACCTCCCTTTTTTGTATACTCGCTAATCCTTACAATAGGTAGCTAAGAACTATTACTTAGCATTTAAGGAACCTTAATTAAGCGGATTACAGTTTCATATTTTAACACAGACGAGGCCATTTGTCAACGAAAATCCAGTAGTTTTTAGTGAAAAAAATATTAGACGTATTTTGTTTGACAATATAAATCATTTAATATATTATTTTAAAAGAATTTATAAAGGAAAAGGAGACGGTAATATTGGAAAATAAAGCAGCGATTATTGTTACTATAGTAGTAGCTTTGATTCTTTTTGTTGTAATTGCACTTGTTATAGTTTTTGGAGAAGATAAAAAGACTACAAATTCAACTAATTCAACAAGTTCACAAAATAGTACTTCTGAAAATGAAAAAACAGAAAATTCAACTAATGAACAAAGTGAATTTCAAAACTATGATTTTGAAGAAGCTGCAGAAAAACAGATGGCAGATGCAAAATCAGGTGAAACAATAGCTATTATGCATGTAAAAAACTTTGGAGATATTAAGTTTAAGTTTTTTACAGAAAAAACTCCTAAAGCAGTAGAAAATTTTCTAACACATGCACAAAATGGATACTATGACGGAGTAAAATTTCATAGAGTTATAGAAGATTTTATGATTCAAGGCGGAGATCCACTAGGAACAGGTTATGGAGGAGAGAGTATCTGGGGCAAAGGATTTGAAGAAGAATTAGATGAGAGCTTAGTTCCATATAGAGGTGCATTATGCATGGCAAGCGGTGGAACAGGAACTTCATCATTAGGAAGTCAATTTTTTATAGTTCAAGCTAATGCAGATGATGCAATTGCAGATCAGATGAATTCATATGGATATCCTGAAAAATTGACAAATTGCTATAAAAAATATGGCGGATATTTGAGTTTATATGGAAGTTATACTGTATTTGGTCAAGTAATCGAAGGAATGGATGTTGTTGATAAAATTGCAAAAGTTGATAAATCATATGCATCAAATGGGGAATTGTCAGTACCAAATGAAGATATAATCATTGAAAGTATTGATGTTACTGTACAACAATAGTTTTTTTAATAAAGCTATTGATGTCAATAAAAATCAAATTTTTATGAATACGGTTAAAAAAGCTTGCAAATTAAAAAACAGTGTGTTAAAATAATATCCGTTAACCTTACTCATACAAGTAATAGTATGGGTTACTAGTCCAAAAGGAGGTGGAAATAATGAATAAATATGAAAGTGTAATCATTATTAATCCAAGTTTAGAAGAACAAGGAATTAAAGATGTAATCACAAAATTTACAGATTTAATAAATGGTAATGGTAAAGTTGAGAATGTTGAAGAAATAGGAAGAAAAAAATTAGCTTATGAAATAAAAAAACATTCTGAAGGATACTATGCAGTTTATACTTTTGAAGCTAATCCAGAATTTATTACTGAATTAGAAAGAATCTACAGAATTACAGATGATATTATGAAATTTATTACAATAAGAAAAGAAGATTAATCATATTTAAAGATAACCTTTAGATAGAAAGGTGGAAAAATGAATAAAGTCGTATTGATGGGGAGATTAACAAGAGACCCTGAAACAAGATACACACAAACAAATAATACTCTAGTAGCATCTTTTACATTAGCTATAAACAGAAGATTTGCCAGACAAGGAGAAGAAAGACAAGCTGATTTTATACCAGTTGTTGCATGGAGTAAAACAGGTGAATTCTGCAGTAAATACTTCAAAAAAGGCCAACAAGTTGGAGTTATTGGAAGAATTCAAACAAGAAATTGGGAAGATGATCAAGGACAAAAACATTATGTTACAGAAGTAATCGCTGAAGAAGCATACTTTGCAGATAGTAGAAGAGATGGAGCTGAAGAAAGTTTTGAAAATACTTTTGGAACAGCAGTTTCTGAAAGTCAAGAATTCCAAGTTTCATCTGATGATGATCTACCATTCTAATAATTATAGAAAGATTGGGGGTTATGAAAAATGGCTGATAAGAAAAATAGAAAAAATAATAATAGAAACAATATGGATGATGATTTCAATCCAAAGTTCAGAAAAATCAGAAAAAAAGTTTGCCCACTATGTAGTGACAAAAACTTTGAGTTAGATTATAAAAATGCTGATCAATTAAAGAAATTCATCAACGACAAAGGTAAGATATTACCAAGAAGAGCAACAGGAGCTTGCGCTAAACATCAAAGAGCTATTACTTTGGCAGTTAAAAGAGCAAGACATATCGCTATATTACCATATACACAAGACTAGTCAAAAAAGAGTGTTGAATTTTTCAATGCTCTTTTTGTTTTTCTATATGAGTAAAAAAATAAGTAATCAAAATGAAGAAAGCCAAAATTGTTAGACAAAAGAGTTTAACAATTTTGGCTTGATTTTTATTGTGCGCCACCTATCATTTTTTCATTTAAAGTTACAGTAATAACAGTTCCTTCTTCAACCATTTCCCCTGCAAGAATATCCTGAGAAATTACTACTCCTGACCCTTCAATAGAAATATTAAGATTTTGTGAGTGAAGGGAATTTTTTGCTTGACTTGCTGTCATTCCTTCAAGATCAGGAACTTGTTTCATTGTTTTTTCAGCATCTGCGGTATATAGACATATAGTAGAATCTGCTTGTAATAATGTTCCTGATTTTGGATATTGAGAAAGTACAGTTGCAGGAACATCAGGTGAAGTCTTTAAAAGAACATTAAACCCAGCAGCTTCTAATATGCTACTTGCCTCTGTTAAGCTTTTCCCTGTAACATCACTAACAATTGTTAGTGAATTTCTTTCTTCTGTAGCTGAATTTGTTGATGTAACTCCTAAAAGAGGTAATACCTCTGATAATATTTGAGAAGCCACAGGAGCACATATTGTTCCACCCTGATGGCTACCACTTCCATCACTATTTGGATTATTTAATACTACTAATACAATTATTTCAGGATTTTCAACAGGAGATATTGCAATAAAAGATGCAACATATCCTTCTTCTGGTTTGTTTGGATCTGGTTCTGAAGTACCACTTTTTCCACCAACTGAATATCCTTTAACTGCAGCATATTTACCAGTTCCATCTGTAACAACTGATTGCATCATATTTTTTATTTTATCAGATGTTTCAGAAGAAATAACTTGTCTTACTTTAACTGGAGCAATTTCTGTTTCAACTCCTGTATCTGTATTTACAACTTTGCTAACTATTCTAGGTTGCATTAAATCTCCACCATTTACACAAGCTGAAACAGCTGTTATTAATTGAAGTGGTGTGATTTTAAAACGTTGACCAAATGACATTGTAGCAAGTTCTACTTCATGACAGTCATCATAATTAAAGAAGATACTTCCAGATTCACCAGACATCCTAACTCCAGTTTTTTGAAGTAGCCCAAATCCATTTAAATATTTATAAAATCTTTGCTTCCCAATGCGTTGGCCTAATTGTATAAATGATGGATTACAAGAATTTTCTAAAGCTCCTCTTAAAGATAGTGAGCCATGAGGATAAGAAGCCCAACATTCTATATCTGTATCTACTACATGATAAATCTTATTACAATAAAAATCTCCTGCTGTATCTGTTTCAACTAAATTTTCTTCTAATCCTATTGCAGATGTAATAAGTTTAAATGTTGAACCTGGTTCATAGGTGTTTGAAATAGGTTTATTTCTCCACATGTTACTAAGGGAAGCTGACTTTTCTTCTGTAGTCATTTCATCCCATTTGGCTTCAAGTTCTGGCGTATTTGGAATAAATGGGGTATTCAAATTATAAGTTGGGTAACTGGCTTCTGCTAATATATCACCTGTAGAGGGACGCATGATTATGACAGAACCTCCAGAAGCTTTATTTTTTTTAACTGCCTGTTCTAAATATTTTTCAGCAATTGATTGAATTCTAACATCGATTGTTAAATAAATATCGCTACCATTTTGAGCAGGAACATATTGTTCGTTTTCATCCGAAATTGCTTGTTTATTAACATTTGTGGTTGTAATAATTCTGCCAGGGGTTCCACTTAATTCATTATCCCAGGCAGCTTCAATTCCTTCTAACCCCTTATCACTTCCATAAAAACCAATTATATTAGAGGCTAAATTTTCATATGGATATGTCCTTTTAGAATCTTCATCAATATTGATTCCTGAAGCTATTTTATTATCTTCCATCCAATTTTTTAAATTATCAATTGTAGGTTTTTCAACTCTTTTGGCAATAGTCACTATAGATTTTTCCGAATTAAGCTCTTGCAAAATCTCATCATAATCAATTGAAAAAATTTCAGAGAAACTAGATGCTAAAAATTCATTTGGAACAGTTGTGCCATCGAGGTATACTACTTGTCCATTATTAATACTGACTGAATCAACAGAAGAACTAATTGCTAAAATTTTACTTGTTGAATCATAGATAGTTCCCCTTTTACTGGCTAGAACTTGGCTTGTAGTTTGTTGATTATATGCTTTGACTTTATATTCAGAACCTTTAACAAATTGGATATATCCAATTCTTCCTAATAGTGTAGCAAAACATATTGAAAAACCTGTAAGTAAAGCTATGGAACGACTGTTAAATTGAGATTTTTGCTTGAAAGAAGTTCCAATTCCAAGCTTTTTGTTAATACGGTTTTTTCTTATGTGAATCATTCCTTTCAAAAGATAATAATAATTTCGTATTCAGAAACTATTATAAGTCTATTAAAATATATAATATTGTATAATATAGAAAAATAAAAATCAATATGATATAATTCAAAAAAGGTGAGGAAAAATGAATTTATTTGATGAAACAAAATTTATAATGAAAAAGAATAATATAGTTGCAAATAAAAAATTGGGGCAAAACTTTTTGATAGATGAAGATGTAGTTGATAAGATTATTAACTCTGCAATGATTGATAAAAATGATTTGGTAATAGAAATTGGACCTGGGCTTGGAACCTTGACAAGTAGATTAATTGATAAAGCAGGGAAAGTAATTTGTATTGAGCTTGACCCAAAAATGGTAAAAATTATTTCAGATAGATTTCAATTGTATAAAAATATCACAATAATAAATGAAGATGTTTTAAAGTTAGATTTAAATAAAGTAATTAAAGACAATAGAACAGAAAAAATAAAGAATGTCAAAGTAGTGGCTAATTTGCCATATTATATTACAACACCAATTATTATGAAATTATTAGAAGAAAGATTAGATATAGATAGTATTACAGTAATGATTCAGAAAGAGGTAGCAGAGAGATTAGAAACAATCCCTGGACAAAAAGAGACAGGAAGTATAACATATACTGTTTGGTATTATACAACGCCAAAGATTGTTGCCAATGTTCCTAACAATTCATTTATTCCTGAGCCTGAAGTAACATCAAGTATTATAAGATTTGATGTATTAAAAGAGCCTAGAATTAAGGTTAAAGATGAAAAATTGTTCTTTAAGATTATAAAAACTGCATTTATGCAAAAAAGAAAAACATTGGTCAATGCTTTGGTCAATGGTAAAATATTTGAAAATCGAGATGAAGCGGAAAGTATTCTTGCTAAACTTGGAATTGATCTGCAGATTAGAGGAGAAAAACTAACTATTGAACAATATAGAGAAATTTCCAATTATATATCTGATAAATAAGAATATTATAAAAAAGAAATCTGAAAAATATTAAATACCTCATCAGTATTATGTGAATAATTAATAAGGATGGGGTATTTTATTTGTTTAAATTGATAGCGAAAAAATGGGCTATCCCTAACACATATGACTAAATGTAACTAAAAAGTAAAAAAAATGCAATAATTTTGCAATAAAAGGTTGAAATTCGCCCACAACCTGTAGTATAATAGTGTTGTAATGGTGCATACATTCGT
>CAMYZH010000050.1 GCA_947303785.1 uncultured Clostridium sp. | reverse complement strand
AGCATATAAAATATTATTAGGATTTTCAAATAATAACTTTCTAAGTTCTTCATTTTGCCATATCTCATAAGGTATATTTTCATCAACTATAAATGTTCCATCATTTATAGCTTTTTTCATAACTTGAATAAATTCCTCATTATTAGCAACTTCATATAAATCAACAAATTTTGCTGAATTAGAATCTATTCTACATAGTGAAATAATATCATCAG
Source organism: uncultured Clostridium sp. (assembly GCA_947303785.1). Taxonomy (GTDB): domain Bacteria; phylum Bacillota; class Clostridia; order TANB77; family CAG-508; genus UMGS1994. The sequence goes on along the minus strand of CAMYZH010000050.1, from coordinate 9,647 downwards.
GTTTATTTATAAATTGATCAACATCAGGTATAGCTTCTCCTTTGCGAACGGCATCAAAAATTTTATTAACAACATTTCCATATTGTATGTCAGAATAATTATAAATTCTATTTAAATATGCAAGTTCAGAAACTTCAGCTTCATTTATTATATAATCAACAATCTTTGGTTGCATAAAAAGTTCCGAATTTGTTCTGTCAGAAAAACGATATTTCCCAGATTTTAAGCACTCTATTACATAATCTATAATTTCATCACTTTTGTCACTTGAAGTAATAACAATATTATCAATTGTTGATGGATCTGCTTTTATGGATTCAAGAATTAAATAAGGATTTGATCTTTCAATCAAATAATTTTCTCTTTTTAAAGTTTTTCCCTTATGTTCTCTAAAGAAGTTTGCAACTTTTCTATAATCTTCATCAGTAAAAATATCTAACTCACTACATGCTGATGAGGCAGTTTCAAGATATTGATTAACTTGAATATAGTGGTTTTTATTAAATAGTGGGCAATTTAACATCTTTGAAAAAACTTCATTAGGATACTTTGATTTTTGTTTTTCAAATTCTTCTGCCATTATTTTTAAATCTTCATCAGAAAACTCTTCAAATTTGCAATTACTATCCCCCATATCATAATAAATTGCTGTATAAATATCCCTCTTTATCGCTTCAATGACAAATTGAGGAGTTTTTAAAACATGTTCACAACTACCTGGAATATTATTAAAATTTTGAATTGGAACAGGTCCAAGCAATATATTCTTGCTAACTAAATCTTGGCTAATTCTTTTAATTTCTTCAGCTGATAATTCTCTACTATTATTAAAGCCTAGTCCATTGCTAGGAGAGTTAGAATATAAAACAATCTGCTCATAAAATGGTATATTTTTCTCGGCTTTTGGATTAATTCTATCGAAATTACCTCTTTTAACTTCTTCCAAATAAAAATATGGATTATTAGTTATAAATTCTGGACTATCCTCATTTAAAGTATATCCATTTTCTTTTGCAATCTCATATATTCTTCTAAGATCACTTAGTTCAAATTCGGCAACATTGATTCCATGCCCATATCCAATCATTTTTTTGAAATTATTTTCTAAACTTCGAATAAATAATTTTGGTTTTGCGGTAAACAAAACTTCACTAGTTTCAAATGAAGGTATATAGTTTTCATCAATCTCTTCTGGTAACATGGACTCATTAACATATATATCGCAACGAGATAAGTAGTCAACAATATACAAATTTTTTTCAAATATCTTTTTTACTACACTAGTTCTTTTTAAAACTCTTTCACGAGTTAAAAAATCCTTATATATTCCTTTATTATTTCTTACATCAACTTCAGTTGTTACTTGCGCTATTTTTTCTGCAATTTGATTTATCTGTTCCTCAGAATAATTAATATTGAAGTTTATAGTTCCCATCTGAGATATATCGCTAGCACTAACAATTGCATTTTTGGATGTCTCTGCAACCCTATCATTTTCCTCTGGAGTAAACACTGTCTTTGAATAACCAAATAATTTTAATATTTTGTCATAGCTATATATAGCTTCGTCTAAATTTTCCATAAAATATTCCTTAATAGCTACTAACAAAGTAGATTGATCAAATAAATACAACTCTTTTAAAATATCAATTGAACCTGAAAAATCTTCTTTTAAAAATAACTTCATAAGCTTTTTTGAATGCTGTAAAGGGTTATTCTTTGACATATGCCAGCCAAAAGCAAAATCTTTTATTTTAACACCTTTATCTTTTAATATTGTATATATTTCTCTAATTTGATCATCGGAATAATTATTTACTGAATTGATATCACCAGTTAAATATAACCAGTCATGTTGACTTTTAGACTTTCCCAATTTATAAATTACTAATCTTGGAAACTTATTCCAAATTTCACTTGGAATTTTATTAACATTTATTTCTTTTTCAATTAATTTGTCTATAATTTGGCCTTGCATATCTTTTGGAACATTATTCCAAAAAGGATATATTAAGTAAGATCCATATTGTGTCAATAATTTTGAATTCAAAAATGCATTAACGAAATCTCTATTATTACAAAACTTATCTATTACGCCAAAAAAATCTCTATATTCTTGTTTTAAGGCAAACTCAAAGACCTCTTGATTCAAAAGTCTTGAATCAAGTTCAAATATAGCATTTGGGTTTATTCTAATTCTTTGTCTTAAAATCCACGAAATTGCCATTTTAAGTTAAACTCCCCTTAATATATTTAGCCTCTATTTAAGTTTTGTTCAATAAATATTGCTTTTTGACGTCTAGCACTAATGTTTATAACCAATCCTATACAAATAAAATTAGTAAGAAGTGAGCTTCCTCCATAGCTTACAAAAGGTAGTGGAACACCAGTAATAGGAAGTAATCCCATTGTCATCCCTATATTTTCAATCATATGAAAACAAAAAATTCCAGCAATTCCAATTGTAATATATGATCCTATATTATCTTTCGCTGTTTTAGCAACATAAACTATTCTCGTAATTAGAATTACATAAACTATTATTAATCCTGCAGCTATGACAAATCCCATTTCTTCTCCAATTGCTGAAAAAATAAAATCTGTAGTCTTAGGATGTAGATAACCGAGCTGAGTTTGATTTCCTTGTAATACTCCCATACCAAAAATCTGACCTGCACCAATTGCAAGTTTTGATTGAATAATATTATATCCAGCACCTCTTGGATCACTTTCAGGATGAAGATATACATCAATTCTTTGAAGTGCATGCTGAGGCAAATTATGATAAATAATAGGAATCAAAATTGCAATAAGTATTAATGATGCAAAAATATATTTTTTATCGATTCCAGAGACAAATAATATAAATATAGTAGCAAAAATGTATGCAGTAGCTGTTCCTAAATCTGGTTCAATTACAATTAGTACGATTGGCAAAGCTGCAATTCCTAGAATTAAAAGCAATTTGTAAAACTTATTAATCTCTTTTCTGTTCTTTGCTTGTAATAAATTTAAACTATAAGCCATAAACAAAATAGTTGCAATTTTTCCAAATTCAGAAGGTTGAAGAGTAAAACCTCCTACATTAAACCAACTTCTAGCACCATTAATCGCATCTGTAAATAAGACTAAAACTAATAAAAATATACATGCTCCATAAAATACAGGAGCAATTTTTAAAATTTTGTCATAATCTACAATAACTACAACTATACTCAATGGTATACTAAGTAATAACCATTTTATTTGTTTTATAAATTCTACATGATTAGAATTATTTGTAGTTGAAAAAAGTGCCGTCATTCCAATCGCTGTAAGAATTACAACGCAAACTAGCACTCCCCAATCTAAATTTTTTAATAATTTTTTCTTCATTTAAAACCTCTTCATCTGTTTAATTAATCTAAGACTTTTACTTAGTATATGGCTTTAGCTTGTTACCTCATTTATTTCCTACAATTATTTTAATCATTTGTATCTTTTTTACTTTCAGGTTCTTGTATATTTTCAACATTTTCTATATTTTCTGTGTTTTTTATGTTTTCTATATTTTCTATATTCTCTATATTCTCTGTATTTTCTATGTTTTCTATGTTTTCTTTATTCTCTATATTTTCTGTATTAAGTGATTTTTCTGTATAATCGATATTTTCTATATTCACTATGTTTTCTGTAGCTTCTTCTTTTTTATCTTCTATTTTTTCATTTTTCTTTGATTCTGCCTTTTTCTCTTTTTTTACTTTAGTAGGTCTTTTCAATTCTTTGCTTGAATCTTCTCCATCATCATTCTTTTCACTAGCTTTTTCCCTCATCTTTTCGCCCTTAACATCATTCTTAATGTTTATAATTGGAATATTTGCATATAATGCTGGTGCACCATTAGTTCCATCATCATTTGACTGATTTGTTAATCTAACATCTATATCTTTTTCATCAACTTCAACATATTTTTTTATAACTTCAATAATTTCTTGTTTCATCAAATCTAAGAAATCTGCAGAAACATTAGCCCTATCCTGCATAAGTACAAGATGTAGTCTTTCTTTTGCAGCATCTTTAGAAGTTTCATCTAACGAAAGTCCTGGTTTAACTAATTTTCTAAAAAAGGTTGTTATTCCTTCTAACATTTTTTACCTCCGGTTATCATTCTATTTTTTACCAAATGCTCTTTTTAATCTACCAAAAAATCCAGTTTCTCTTCCAGGAACACTAATTTCAACATTTTCTCCTAAAATTCTTCTAGATATTTCAATATATGCCTTTCCTGAAGGGGCCTTTTTATTAGATATTACCGGCTCTCCCTTATTTGTTTGTGTTATTATAAATTCATCATCTGGAACTACTCCTATAAGATCTATTGATAATAAATCTACTATATCATCAACATCCATCATTTCGCCCTTTTTAACCATATTAGGACGTAATCTATTAACTATTAATTCTGGATTTTTAATTTCTGATGATTCAAGTAATCCTATAATTCTATCAGCATCTCTAATTGCAGAAATTTCTGCAGTAGTAACAACTATTGCCCTATCAGCACCTACAATTGCATTTTTAAATCCTTGTTCTATTCCAGCAGGACAATCAATTAAAATATATTCAAATTCTTCTTTTAGTTTTCCAATAAGCTCTTTCATTTGTTCTTCATTAATAGCTGTTTTATCTCTTGTTTGAGCTGCTGGAAGTAAAAATAAATCTTTAAAACGTTTATCTTTTATTAATGCTTGTCTTAATTTACATTTTTCCTCTATAACATCAACTATATCATATACTATTCTATTTTCTAGCCCCATAACAACGTCTAGGTTTCTAAGCCCAATATCTGTATCAACTAATGCAACTTTTTTTCCTGCTAAAGCAAGAGCTGAGCCTAAATTTGCTGTTGTTGTAGTTTTTCCTACACCACCTTTACCAGATGTTATTACTATAACTTCACCCATAATATCCTCCAATATTATCAAATTCTTTTTCTTTAATATATTATATTCTTTTTAATTAAAAGTCAATGAATATTGTAATATTTTTGTAATAATTTTTATCGCAATTAAATCTGAATATATAGTTTGCGTAAATGTTTATCCATTTATATTATCCATTTATTTTTAAAAAGAGTTGATTATTTAAATATCTTTTTATATAATAGCACTTGGAAAGAAATACAAGGAGGTTATCATGCGTAGAAGAAGAAAAATTCTTATTAGAAATATTACTATTATGGTAGCAATTGTAGGGATTGTAGTTTTATTCTATTTTGCATTTTTTAGAAAAAAAGCAAATATAAAAACAGCAAATCAAACATCAAACAAATTAGGAGTTTATGAATTCGAAACCACGTCATCCCCTAAAGTTGAAATTGTTTTACCAGAAAAAATACATGATACAACTGAAAACACATTTAATAATTCTAATAATAATTCTAATGGAAATAATCCAACTAATACAAATACTGATTCTAATGATGAAAATAATACTAATAATAATGTTACTAATAATAATCAAAATTTGAACTCAAATTCAACTTCACCTGATTCAAATGAAACAAATACAAACAACAAAAAGTATGAACCCTTACAATCAATTACTGAAAGAGAATTCCCAAAAAGATATTTAGAAACAATAACATACTCTGACAGAGTTACAATTTTAATTGGCGATGATTCTCAGGATTTTATAAATCAGGGCTCACCTATTCAAATAGGTGTAGAATACCAAGTAATTGGTATTGAAGAACCAATGCTAACAGCATATGTATTCAACATTAGTAATTATAACTACCCTATTTTCTTACTACTAAGTCAAGCAGGAAATTTATATTATATTGACACTCAAAAAGCTTATTCAGATGGTGTATTTAAGATTGCTGGTAAAATAGAAAATATCCCAGAAGTAAAATCAGTACATGAAACAAGAGTTGAACAAAATGGAAACACCTATTCAACAGCAGTAATAACATGCGCAAATGGTGAAGGATATGAATTTAGCTTAAACATGATAGGCAAATAACTTATGTCAAATGTCAAATGGGACGGGCTTTTTTGACACTTAGTGTCAATTGGGACGGTTCTTTTTGACACACATCATAATAGCCTAATAAAATGCCTTTTATAAAAAATAAACAAATAAATATAAGGAGGAATAAAAATGGATAACCTAATCGAAATAAGATGGCATGGTAGAGGTGGCCAAGGCGCAAAAACTGCTTCTCTTCTACTTGCAGATGCTGCATTCAACACTGGTAAATATATTCAAGGTTTCCCTGAATACGGTCCAGAAAGAATGGGAGCTCCAATAACTGCTTATAATAGAATTAGCAATACTCCAATTACAATTCACAGTAACATATATGAACCAGACTATGTTGTAGTTGTTGATGACACTCTATTAGAATCAGTTAATGTAACAGCAGGTCTTAAAGAAACAGGAGCAATTGTTATCAATACAACAAAGGATAACGAATATTTAAAAGAAAAATTAAGTAGCTACAAAGGAGACATCTATAAAATTGATGCCAAAAAAATCTCAATTGAAGCTCTTGGAAAATATTTTCCTAACACTCCTATGCTTGCAGCTATTGTAAAAGTTAGTAAAATAATGTCTGATGAAGATTTCTTAAATGATATGATTGGATCTTTCAAGCACAAATTTGCAAAAAAGCCAGAAGTTATAGAAGGAAACATGAAAGCATTAGAAATTGCACTTAAAGAAGTAGAAAAAGTTAATTAAAACTAGAATTATTAATTGAAACAACCACTAATATTGTTTCAATTCAAAAGAAAGGAATGATAGATAATGTCAACAGAAGAAACTATAAACCCAAAGACACCATATCAAGATCTAACTATAGGTGGAAACATCTACACAGCTGGAAATGCAAAAGAATTTAAAACTGGTGATTGGCGTAGTCAAAAACCAGTATGGATTTCTGAAAAATGTAAACAATGTGGTTTATGCTGGCCAGTATGCCCAGATGATGCAATTCCAGTAACTCCAGAAAAGAAAAGAACTGATTTTAATTATAATGCTTGCAAAGGATGCATGGTTTGTGCAAAAGTATGTCCTTTCCAAGCTATTGAAAAGGAGGTTTAATCAATGTCAATACGTGAAAGATTAAGTGGAAATGAAGCTGTAGCAACAGCTATGAAGCAAATTAATCCTGATGTAGTAGCAGCCTTCCCTATTACGCCTTCAACTGAAATACCACAATATTTCTCAACATTTGTAAGTAATGGTCAAGTTGATACAAACTTTGTTGCAGTTGAAAGTGAACATAGTGCTATGAGTGCTTGTATAGGATCAGAAGCAGCAGGAGCCAGAACAATGACAGCTACATCAGCCAATGGATTATCACTTATGTGGGAAATGATTTACATTGCATCAAGTTTAAGGTTACCAATAGTAATGTCACTTGTAAATAGAGCTGTATCTGGGCCTTTAAATATTCATAATGATCATTCTGATGCAATGGGAGCTAGAGATTCTGGCTGGATTCAACTATTTTCAGAAAACAATCAAGAAGCATATGACAATACAATTATGGCAATAAGAATTGCTGAACATAAAGATGTTAAGCTTCCTACAATGGTTTGCCAAGACGGTTTCATAACGTCACATTCTATTGAAAACATCGAATTAATTGAAGATGAAAAAGTTAAACAATTTGTTGGAAAATATACGCCTGAACATTATTTGCTAGACAGAGAAAATCCTATGGCAATTGGACCATTAGATTTGCAAGCTTACCTTTTTGAACATAAAGCTCAACAAGGAATAGCAATGAAAAATGCAAAAAAAGTAATTTTGGAAGTAGCAAAAGAATTTGAAGCCATGACTGGTAGAAAATATGAACTATATGAAAAATATAAAATGGAAGATGCAGAATATGTAATTATTTGTATGAATTCTACAGCAGGAACAGCTAAAGCCGCTGCAGATGAATTAAGATCTCAAGGCATCAAAGCTGGTGTACTAAAAGTTAGAGTTTTCAGACCTTTCCCAGGCGAAGAAATTGCTAAAGAATTATCTAATGCCAAATCTATAGCTATATTAGATAAAGCAGATTCTTTAAATGGACAAGGTGGTGCTTTATTCGAAGATGTAGTATCAGGAATGTATCATCAAAAATTAAACATTCCTACAATAAACTATATATATGGAATTGGCGGAAGAGATACAACAGTAAATGATATCAAATCAGTATATGAAGACTTAATGAAAATTGATGAAAACTCTATAGTAGAAAACCCATATAGATATTTAGGATTAAGGGGGGATAAATAATGCCATACAATTTACAAGAAGTAATGGCTACAAAGCCATCTAGACTTACATCAGGACATAGAATGTGTGCTGGTTGTGGTGCACCAGCTGTAGCAAGAATGATTTTAAGAGCATTAAAACCAGAAGATCACGCAGTTATTGCAAACGCAACAGGCTGTATGGAAGTTTCAACATTTATCTATCCATACACAGCGTGGACAGATTCTTTTATTCATACAGCATTTGAATGTGCAGGAGCTACTCTTTCTGGAGCTGAAGCTGCATATCAATCAATGAAAAAGCAAGGAAAATTACCACAAGATAAAGAAACCAAATTCATTGCATTTGGTGGAGATGGTGGAACTTATGATATAGGTCTTCAATCACTATCTGGAGCAATGGAAAGAGGTCATGATATGGTTTATGTTTGCTATGATAATGGAGCTTACATGAACACAGGTATTCAACGTTCATCAGCAACACCAAGATTTGCTGACACCACTACATCTCCAGCCGGTTCAGTAATTCCTGGTAAAATGCAAGCGAGAAAAGATTTAACAAGAATTATGGCAGAACATCACATTCCATATGTTGCTCAAACACTTGCAATGACTAATTTTAAAGATTTATATGAGAAAGCTGAAAAGGCTATCTATACCGAAGGACCTGCATTTGTAAATGTTATGGCTCCATGCCCAAGAGGATGGGGTTACAATACCGAAGATTTAATGGTAATTAATAAATTAGCAGCTGATACATGTTATTGGCCATTATATGAAGTTGTTGATGGAAAATATCATATAACATATAAACCTGCAAAAAAACTTCCTATAGAAGAATTTCTTCGTCCACAAAAACGTTTTAAACACATGTTTAAACCTGGTAATGAATGGATGATAGAGCAATTCCAAGAAGAAGTTGATAAACGCTGGCAAGAATTACTTGATTTAGAAGAAGCTACAAATAAAGAATAGGTTTATTTTATAAAAGCACCTAAAAAAAGTATGTTGAAATTTCAAATTTTTTGAATTTCAACATACTTTTTTAGTTAATTTTCCTTATTTCTTCCTTTGATAATCCTGTTACTTTTATTATAGTCTCAATATCAATTTTTTCATCTAACATTTTTTTAGCTATTTCTATTTTGCCTTTTTCTTTTCCTACATCTACTCCTCTTGCGTATATCGCTTTTTCATCCATTATTGCTTTCTCTCTTAATTCCGCTATCCTCTGCATCTTTTCATCTTCACTTATTTTATTTAGCTTTTCTCCTGCTTCTTTTAGTTCTTCTATTTTTTCCATTGCTTCAATTACCTCCATGTCTTTTGGATTTTCTATAAAGCTTAACCATTCTTTTAATTCTTTATTTTCGATATTTCCTTTTCTTG